>NZ_PSLQ01000004.1:49602-95654 GCF_040289685.1 Pyrinomonas sp. | reverse complement strand
TTAAGAACTTTTTTAACCGCAGGTAGCCACAGCGCTCGACGGGAGCGAGTGTCTCTTCCTCGTTTCAAACGAAAGGCGTTTTTTCAACCTAGGCAGAGAAGATGGGAGGAGTACGGGGAAAGTTGGTGGAGCAGAGGGGGATCGAACCCCTGACCTCCGCATTGCGAACGCGGCGCTCTCCCAGCTGAGCTACTGCCCCACGTGCAACGAACTCAATTTTACCCGTCTCGACCGCGAAGTCAAGTTAACGTCGAGCGAGATCACTGCGGCTTGGACCGTTACGCACAAGCGAAAAACGGTGTGCGTGAAACAAGTTCGTGTTCGCGCAAGGGCACTGGACCGCTACGCGCAAGCTTTATGCTGCGACTTTTTCTCACCCGCTCGGTTCCTGAGCATCGGCCCGTTGCCAAAGAACGTAGTAGCTGCACATTCAGCGAGAGAAATGGAAAAATGGCTGCGCCTCCTCTCGGATGCGCAGCCTTGAAAATCTTTCCCAACGGGAGGAATGCGCTTTTTCGGACAGTGGTTTTGCTGGTTGGCAAAACTTTCCGGAAGCCTGCGGCCTCTTTTCGTCCCAGCGATCCGTTCAGACCGGAGCGTCCGAAAAAGGAACCCTCGCCGACGCAATCTGCCCAAACGAATCGCTCGTCGGTTGAGACGCCAACAGAGCTAAGCTGCCTTGACCGAAGCAGCTTACCGCGAAAGCGAGACGGTCTTCCAGAGCGGCTCTAAGGTGGGCTCATCAGAGTTTGAAATCCCCCGTCCAGCCTGCCGCTGCGCTTTAGACCGCCTTGTTCTCCTTCCGGATACCCAGAAGAAAAGGCGAATGGCACCCAGTTTTCAGAAAAGCGCGAGCGTCAGCGCCACTCTCGCGCCAACGCCTTCAGGTGCAGCTTCTCTCGGAAGAGGTAAGTGCAACGAAACAAAAGGCTTTTCCATCGCTACCCGAGTGCCTCCTCGCTGCAAAGAAAGCAACCGCCGCGACGCCAAGATGTGGCCTGAGGTCATCTCCGCAGCCGACGACGCAATCCGGCACCCAGCCCTGCTAGCCCCGATCCCAAAAGCAAAATCGTGCCTGGCTCCGGAACGGCCGTCGGCAAGCAAGTCACCTTGGCGCTCTGCCCCTGGGGTAGCCCTTGGATGTGCGCGATCACGGTCTGTCCGCTCGCGTTCGCCAGATCGAAATTGACTCCCGTCAGGCCGACCACCGTGAACGTGATCGATTCGCCAGCGGAAAGACGGGCCGGATTGGAAGTCGGGAGCGAAATGAGCACGTCGAACCCACTGAAAGGCGAAAGCGACTGATTGTTTGTGCCGATATTGACGACCAAGCTTGAGAAATCGAAAGTGGTTCCTCCAGCGGCGGAAGTGTTGATGATTCCGCCGTTGCCCGTGGTCTTGGTCGCATTGCTCGGCGTCCCGGAGACGCTGAAGGCGATTTTCGAGATGAACGATCCTGCGGGCGGCGCCGTCGGCCCACTCGAAGCCGAAGAGATGGTGAAGGTTGTATTCCCGCTTGATTCGCTGGCCGTGATCGTAAAGAAGCCGCTGACCGTCACCGGAGGAGCGGTCAACGACGATCCCCCAAGGTTACACGTAAGGGGATCGGCCCCGGCCAACGAAGCGAAAACGAGAACAAACAAGGGGGCAAGAGAGAACGTGAGCGTTCTCCGTGAGAAAACGGACCTCATGTTGATCGGACCTCCTTTCAGGGTCGCCATGCGGCGACGCTCACAAAGTCAGGGTGTGAGGCTTCAGTCCGATGGCGAGATCGGACTCCAAAGCCGCTTCTTTGAGCGCATCGTAGGGCAAACAACCTTCAGGTCGGCGAGAAAGAGGGAGCGAAACTCGGTGTTGGGATGGCAGGCCGCACCCTGCAGTCCGCAATAGCCTCTTCTTTTTTCAATCAGCTCGTCGGAGCTTTTCCAACCTCCTCGCACCAAATGTAAAAGTGGAATTCAAAGCGATTTCCAGAAACCTCACGTTTTTTATAAGGGAGCGCAACCGCTTCAACGCAGTACAACCGCGCTTGACATCCTCCCCACGGCTAAAGCCGGGGTCTCCGCGCCGCCGCAATCTGATGAAAGGATGTAAAATCTTGTTAACAAGGCGGTGTAAAACCTTGTCAACAAGACGGCGGTCGACCACCCTCGCTCTCACACCGAACGCAAAGCCCAGCAAGAAGGGAGGATCAAGAAGCGAGCACAAAGCTCGACGGCGCGTGTCGTCTCAGTTCATGGCGCAAGACGCTCAACCTAAACCCCTTCGAAAAGGGGCGTTTCAGTAACGTTCGAGGCTCAAAGGGCGCGGCGCGGTGCCTTCGAAGAACCAACTGGCACCGACCTTCAGTCGGTGATGCCAGGTCGGCAAGCGCGACGTGTAAAGCGCAAAGCGCGCTTGGCGTCCGAGCGCCCCATCAACGACGAGCCCACTCGTAAGCACGGCAGCGCGTTCGGTTCCCAAACTGACAGCTTCGCCGAGCTCATGGAAGCGGCGCGTTTCGAGCGGGCGTCGCTCAATCAGCGCGCGCACGTTCGCGGCGACCAATCCGGCCTGCTGGTAAGCGAGCTGCGCCGTTCCGACCAACCGCGGACTATCAACGGTGGTGCAGAGGGCGATGTCGCCGAGCGCGAAGACGTTGGCGTGATGACGCACTTGAAGCGTTGGTTCGACGACGATCAACCCGTTTCTATTCTTTTCGACGTCGAGACTTTCGACCAGAGGGTTAGGGCGCACACCACCGGTCCAAATGGCCGCGGCTACCTCGATCTCTTGCTGCTGGCCTTTGTGTTCGACGACGACGCGGCCGGGCGCGACGCGCCGGACGGTGGTCTGCGTATGCACTTCGACGCCCGAAGAGCGCAGAGCCTCCTCGACGTGTCGCCTGATCTCATCATCCATCGTCGGAACCACGCGATCGCTCATCTCGACCACGATCACTCGCGGCGCGCCTTGCAAGCCGCGTCGCCTGAAAGCATCGCGGAGGAGATCGGCCATTTTGGTCGAGAGTTCGACCCCGCTCGCCCCGGCTCCGACGACGATGAAAGTCGTTGCCCGGCGCACATCTTGCGGCGCCGCATCGGGCGGAACGCGATCGAGCACGTCGATCATCAGCATGCGCAAGCGATCAGCGTCAGCCAGTTTGCGAAAGGGGAGCGCGTGCTCTGCTGCGCCCTCGACGCCCGCGTAGTTGGTAACGCCGCCCGTGGCAAGCACCAGCACGTCATACGCGATGCGCCGCGCGCGCCCCTCGACGGCCACTTCCTGCGCCGACAGATCCACCCCGGTCACGCGCCCTTGAACGAAGCGCACGTCCGCTTCGAGCAGTTCTTTGTACCGTGGCGCGATATGCCACGCCTCGACTTCACCGCTCAAGTACTCGTAAAGCAACGGCGTGAAGAGGAAATGATCCTCTTGGCTGATCAACGTCGCATGGCCGACGCCGCCGAGGCCAAGTGTCGTGAACAAGCCGCCGAAACCGCCGCCAACAATGACGATGCGCGCGTCGCTCATGCTTCACCTCGCCAGAAAATCTCGTTCTCCCCGCGATCGTTCGTCCCCAATGGGCGTCTTCGACGAACGACGCTTTGAACTCCGGCTTGGATATTAGCAGAGCAGATGCGGCGGCACCTAATGCACTTCTGTCAGCAAAGCTGGGCGCATCTTGAAAGTGGCTCCTAGCGCTTCGGAGCACGGGCGCAAGTTATGACGAAGCGTTTGCGCGTCTCGAAAGCGAAAGTCACTCTAAGCGCGCCCGAAAACTGCGCGAACCAGATGCAGGACAAGATTCGCCGATGAGCCGATCTCCATCCGCAACGCCCAAAGCTTCAGCCGTCGTGCAAGAACGATCCGCCCCATGCTGGACAGCATGCCGAAGCACGTGTTAAATTGTAATCGCTTTGTAAGTTGAACTTAGCGGTTTCCTGAAGAAGTTCAGGAGGACTGCGGAAGAGGAGGACCATTTCAAGCGGTGGCGTTGACGAAGGAAGTCAAGGAACGAATCGTTCAGCAGTTTCGCACACACGAAAACGACACGGGTTCACCCCAAGTTCAGATCGCGCTTTTGACGGAGCGGATCAACGAGTTGACCGAACACTTCAAGGTTCACAAAAAGGACAACCATTCGCGGCGCGGGCTGCTCAAAATGGTCTCACAGCGTCGCAGTCTGTTGGATTACCTTAGGCGTACGGATATTGAAAGCTATCACGATCTCATCAACCGGCTCGGCCTGCGTCGCTGACAAGGCGCACGGCGAAGCGATAGACGAAGCACAGCTTTATCTCGGTGATACATCCGCGCCCTTTTTGCGCGCAGCCCCTTTTTGCCATGCTGCGCGACGCGGCGCGATGTCGGCACAATCGGGCGGCGCGAGCTTTTCAACCGAAGCTCTCGTCGCCCTTTGATCTATCCGACGCTCACACCACGTGAGCTTCGTGGCGAAGCTCGCCGCTCTTCGGGAAATGCACGCAGGACCGAATTTCCGGAAAGAGACAGATGCTCTTTTCCGAAGGAGACATGGGTTATGACGACAAAGAAGTATTTGAAAGAAACGATCCGCGTCGGCGACCGCGATTTGACCGTTGAAACGGGACGGGTCGCCAAACAGGCCGACGGCGCGGTGATCATCCGCTACGGTGATACGATGGTGTTGGTGACCGCCGTCGGCGCGCGCGAGCCGCGCGAAGGCATTGACTTCTTCCCCCTAACGGTCGAGTACCGCGAACACAATTACGCCGCCGGACGCATCCCCGGCAACTACTTCCGACGTGAAGGGCGCCCAACGGAGAAGGAGATCTTGACCTCGCGCCTGATCGACCGCCCGTGCCGCCCGCTCTTTGCCGAAGGCTACCGAAACGAAACGCAAGTGGCCGCTTCGGTCATCTCCGCCGACCCGGAGAATGACCCGGACGTGATCGCGATCACGGGCGCCTCGTGCGCGCTATACTTTTCCGACATCCCCTTCCACAATCCGATCGCCGGGGTGCGCGTCGGCTTGCTCGACGGGCGTTACGTCATCAATCCGACCTACGAGGAGATTCGCCATTCGCGACTCAACCTCGTCGTCGCTGGGACCGAAGAGGCCATCGTCATGGTCGAAGCCGGAGCCCGCGAGGTCTCCGAAGAGATCATGATCGAAGCCCTCATGCTCGCCCACAAAGAGATCAATCGCCTCTGTCGCTGGCAAAAAGAGCTTTACAAGCATCTTGAGATCGAAAAGCGCCCGGTCGAACCGGAACCGCTCGATGAGGAGATGCTCCGTCGCATCGAAGGCGAATACACCGACCGGCTCCGCGCAGCGCTCGATACGTCGCAACAAGGCAAACTCGCCTCTTACGCCGCAGTGGACCAGCTCAAACGCGAGATCGTCGAATCCTACCCGGAAGATCAACTCGAACAGCGCGCCATGGCCAAGCGCGTCTTCGACTACTTGAAAGAGAAGATCTTCCGCGACGACATCTTGAACCACCGCCGACGCCCCGACGGACGACGCTTCTCCGAAATCCGCCCGATCACGTGCGAAGTCGGTTGGCTCCCGCGCGTGCACGGCAGCGCGCTCTTTACGCGCGGCGAAACGCAAGCGATCGTCACCGCTACGCTCGGCACCAAAGAGGACGAACAGTTTCTCGATGACCTCGAACTCGGCGAGGTCCGCCGCCGCTTCATGCTCAACTATAACTTTCCGCCTTACGCCGTCGGCGAGGTCGGACGCTTCGGCAGTCCTGGGCGGCGCGAGATCGGGCACGGCGCGCTGGCCCGCCGCGCGCTGGAAGCCGTGCTGCCGGACGAAGCCGATTTTCCCTACACGATTCGCGTCGTCTCGGACATCACCGAGTCGAACGGATCGAGCTCGATGGCTTCGGTCTGCGGCGGAAGCCTCGCGCTCATGGATGCCGGCGTGCCGATCAAAACGGCCGTCGCTGGCGTGGCGATGGGCCTCGTGATGGAAGGCAATAAGTACGCCATCCTCTCCGATATCGCCGGGGCCGAAGACCACTACGGCGATATGGACTTCAAAGTGGCCGGCACCAAAGATGGCATTACGGCGTTGCAGATGGATATCAAGATCGCCGGAATCAACGCGCAGATCATGGCCGAAGCGCTCGAACAAGCCAAACGCGGCCGCCTTCACATCCTCTCCATCATGGAGAAAACGATCGCCGAGCCGCGCCCCGGCATCTCGCCTTACGCGCCACGCATCATCCAGATCAAGATCAATCCCGATCGCATCCGCGACGTCATCGGACCGGGCGGCAAGATCATCCGCGCGCTCGTCGAAGAGACCGGCGCGAAGATCGATATCGAGGACGACGGCACCGTCTCGATTGCGACCTCCAACAGCGCCGCAGCACAAGCCGCAGTGGAAAGGATTCGCGGGTTGACGGCGGAAGCCGAAGTGGGCCAGACATACTTGGGAACAGTGACGCGCATCGCCGATTTCGGGGCTTTCGTTGAGATCTTCCCCGGCGTCGAAGGGCTGCTTCACATCTCCGAGATCGCTGCCCACCGCGTGCGCAACGTGCGCGATGAACTGCGCGAAGGGCAGCAGATCATGGTCAAATGCATCGGCAAAGAGGGCAACAAGATCAAACTCTCGCGCAAGGCTGTGCTGCGCGAAGAGCGCCAACGAACTGAAGCCGGAGGCAAGGGCAAGTAAACGCTGCCCCATCGGCCCCGGATGCCAACGAAAGGTTCGCTCCCGAGGCGAACCTTTTTCCCTTTCAGGGACTGATCGGCTCAAAGTCGCCGTCTTGCTGGAACTCGCGGCTCGAAGGCGAACCTATTCTTCGTTCAAGGCTCTTCGCTGCATTGACCCTGAGTCGCAGTGCGCGCCCCGCGACCAACCGAGGAAATGTCGCGCTGAGATGGTGGCGGGCGTTACGCCCAGCACATCTGACAAGCCCCCCTAACCGAAGGGAGTTCAAACCGCCACGCTGACTTCAGCCACGATCGTTTTGTCGCTTCTAAACCGTTGCCGGTTCAGTGAAAGCCACCCCCTTCTTTGAACAAACGCTTTTAACACAGACCTATTTCTTTAAAACTTCTTGTATCAAGGCCTGTTCTCTTCTGGAAATATCGCGCTATTTCGCATCTATCAACTAGTGCACAGCGAGAGCGGCGATCAAAAGGGCTTCCCCCGACGAGTCCTTTATCAGAGGTTCTGTTGTGCGCTTCGCAGGCGATATGGCGCTGTCCGTCCCCTTAGCTTTAGGAGCGTCCTCTTCGCCCAGAGCGAGAATATCACTTCGAAGAAGCAACGCTTCGTAGGGAACGACGTAAGGAGATCCTCGCTGTGAAATATATTTGCCCTATCATCCTAACGCTTAGTCTTCTCCTATCTGCACAGGCCGGACCGGTTAGGTATGCTGACGTCGTTCCGGTAATGACAAACGGCGGACAAGAGGTAGACTTGAGCTTGCGCACGCTGCCACAATCCGGCGAGACTTACGCTCCCCCCATTGGCACTCGCACGCAATCTTCACAAGAACAGACGACAACCGCCGCGCAAAGTTCTGGCGGTTCGATCACGGGCACGCCGTCGCAAAGCGGCAAAGTCGAGATGATCGAACTCGGCGAAGTGACCGGCACCATTTGCGATTGCGGCGAGATCGCCGTGCCGACCATTGGCGGAGGGTTTCCAAAGTGGCCGCTGCTTGCACTGGCCGCCGTTCCGCTGGTCTTTCTCGGCAACGGAGGTAAATCTTTAAGTCTCCTCATCCCATCGATCTCCAACCCGACGCCGACAGCGACGCCCATTCCGCCAACGACGCCAATCCCTGAGCCTTTGTCGCTGCTCCTGCTGGGCAGCGGTCTCGTGGCTTTAAGCACGCGCTGCCGGGCACACGCCCTCAAGAGAGAGGAAGCGCAGGGGGGCAAGAGATGAACCTTGTGGACGCGAAAAGCCGTGCCGGAATGCGTCAACATCGCCGCTGGCTACGGAAAGAGATGAACCTTGTGAACGCGAAAATGGCTTGCGCGGTCATCGCGCTGTTGGCTCTCGTCGTGCTCGCACGAGGCGAGGCGTCGGCTCGTGCGGCCACACAGAACGGCAAACCGAACTACGGACGCATCGAGTTATCGACCGAGCCGGGCGGTTATCCGCTTCTGATCGACGGCAATCCGGCAGGCGAGACGAGCGTCGCCGTCCGCTTTCTCGACCTTCCGCCGGGCAAACACACGCTGGAGATACGCTTCCCCAACGGCGTGCGTTGGGTTCGCGACTTCAACGTGATCGCGGGCAAACGCGAGTGCGTCAAGCTGCAGTATCGTCCGCGCACCATCGCCATTCCGCGCTCGCCATGTCCTTTTCCAGTGCGCGTTTCGGCACCTGGATTCGTCAACGAAGGCGATCTCATTACGTTTACGGCCAACGTCGCTTACGAGGGCGAGCGGCAGTTGAATTACACGTGGACCGTCAGCCCATCTTCAGCGCGCATCATCAGCGGCGCGGGCACGTCAACGATCACGGTTGACTCGACCGGACTGGGCCAGCAAAGGGTGGTAGCGGTGCTCATGGTCGCTGATGGGACCGATGATCCGCGTTGCCGTCAGCAGGCAAATGCGGCGACGCGCGTCCTCAAGCAAGCCCCGCCGCCCATTGTGCCGCAGCGTTTCGACGAATTTCCGTCCATCTCATACGACGACGACAAAGCGCGACTGGATAATTTCGCCATTGAGCTACAGAACATGCCGGGCGCGCGTGGCTTCGTCATCGTCTATGCCGGGCGCACGAGCCGGTCCGGTGAGGCCGATCGCTTGGCGGCGCGCGCGCGCGATTACTTGATCGGCGTGCGCGGCATCGACCCGAACCGCATCGTGACGGTCAACGGCGGATACCGCGAGCGCAACGCTTACGAGCTGTGGCTCGTGCCAGCAGGAGCGACGCCGCCGCAACCGACGCCGACCGTGCGCCCCGAAGAGGTACAGCCTGCGCGCCGTCCACGCCGCGCGCGATAGCGATTAACGTGACTCTCGGACGAGCAATAGCTGCGAAGTCTGCCTACAAATCGAACGTTACACACGATAGCGGTCAAAGTGACCCTTGACGAGCGCGCTGGCGCGTGGTAACAAAGCACGGCGTCTTTCGCGGACGTCGTTGGTCGAAATCGAACAAAGGGGGTTCTAGGTTTACAATGGCAGAGGGTGAAAGCTCGGGAAGCGTCGGCATAGTCGCGATCATCGCGATCATCGTGATCTTACTGCTCGTCGCTTTCTTCGTCATCAAAGGTGGCTTGTTCGGTGGACGGAGCGTGCCGTCCAAAGTCGATGTCAACATCCAAACGCCCGGAAGCGGAGGCAAGTAAGCCTTACCCGCTCTCCCCCAAACGGCTTCTGCAACAGGCAAGAAACGGCGTTCTCGCCTTCACCAGAAAGAGCATAAAGCACATAGCCAAAGATAGTGCGAGGGGCAAGAAGCCCTTGTTCTTGCCCCTCAACAGTTGGGTGCACTTCACCGCGCTGGACTCCGCGCTTCCACGCCCCTTAACAGTTGAGTTGATTTGCCGACCCTTCGCCGGAATCGCATTCCGGCCATTCAAACTCTTCGTCTCACTGCGCTTCGCGTAATCATCAAATACGTTGAAACCAAGCCGACAAGATCGAGCGAAAGGCAGCGTCGCGCGCCAACCGTTGCGTCGATATGTTTTTGGACCCGGTCCAGGCAGAAAGGGCCTTTCATCCCTTGCAGCGCGCTCAGCATTGCTGTTAATCTTGGGGCAAATTCCGCCGAAACTTTTGGAAGGAGTCTCGACAGATGAGGAAGAAAGGTGCTTTTGCGCTTCTTTTGGTTGCGCTCTGTGGCGTCGCTGTCGCTTGGCAGAACAGCGGAGCGAAGATGGGCGGCATCAAGCTCGGCGATCGCATGCCCGAAGCCAAGCTCGTTGATCTAAACGGACGGGCGCGCTCGCTCGGCTCGCTTCGCGGCAAAAACGGTACGCTGCTGCTCTTCATCGCCACTCGCTGCCCGGTCTCGAACGCTTATAACGCGCGCATGGCCAAGATCGCCGAAGAATACGGCGCGCGCGGCATCGCCGTAGTGGGCATCAACTCGAACGTGACCGAACCGGCTGACGAAGTGAAACGCCACGCCACCGAGCACAATTTGAAGTTCACCATCCTCAAGGACGATGGCAACAAACTGGCCGACATGCTCGGCGCACAAGTGACGCCCGAAGCCTTTCTCTTCGATGCCAGCGGCAAGCTCGTTTATCATGGACGCATAGACAACGCGCAGGATGAAGCCAAAGTGCAATCACATGACTTGCGCGACGCTATTGAAGCCGTCTTGGCCGGACGCCCTGTCGCCAAAGCGGAAGCGCGCGCTTTCGGCTGCTCGATCAAGCGAGCTTCGTAAGCTCTCACTTGAATCATGAAACATCTGCTGACCATCACCATCGCTTTCGCTCTGTCGATCACCGCTTTCGGAGGATGCACTACATCCTCCGAAAGCAGCTCATCGCAAACACCACAAGCTTCACCCGGCAAAACTGCCGTTGAAAGGAACGACGCCAAAGGCGACGGCGCAGCGGCGGCCAAAGTGACTCAAATTGGCGCCGATGGACTTCGCCAACTCCTCGCGGTGAAGCGCCCGTTGCTCATTAACTTTTGGGCCACGTGGTGCGAACCGTGTCGCGATGAATTCCCCGACTTGGTCGCCATTGACCGCGATTATCGTTCGCACGGCCTCGAATTCATCACCGTTTCGCTCGATGACGCAGCGGAGATAGAGCGCGCCGTGCCGCAGTTCTTGCGCGAAATGCGTGCCACCATGCCGACATACTTGCTCAATGTCGCCGACCCAGAAACGGCGATCACCGCCGTCGATCCAGAATGGAGCGGCGCTTTGCCAGCCACCTTCCTCTTCGATGAAAGCGGACGTATCGTTTACAAGCATTTCGGACGCATCAACCCCGCCGAACTGCGCGCCGCCATCGAACGAACGCTCAAGCGCTGATACGATTCGTCGTCGAGAACACAAAGCGAAATCCGCCCGCTCCCGTCGTTGCGCTTTGCGAGGTCGCCATCCGCGGCTTGAAGCAGCGAAGATCGCGCGGCGAAATCGCTGCACGCTTTCTGGCATTGACGCCGCAAAGGGCGATCCGTTCGAACCAATCGGGACATCCGAGCGACAAACGGTCGAGACCAAGTTTCGCAGTTTACTTGTCCCGCTGTCTTTCGGGGGCAACACGCTGGCGTTGAACGACGAACGGTCGAGCCCCTGTTTAGCGATAAACATCGCGGGCGTCTCAAATGTCCTCGTCGGTTGTCTTGGCTTCCCTTTCGCCTTAAAATTCCCCGTTCATCTTTCCGGGCATGAGACCGGGCATTGAAACATGAAGATCACGCCTGAAGTCATCGCCGCGCACAATTTGACCGCCGAAGAGTACGAGCGCATTCGAGCCGTTTTGGGCCGCGAGCCAAACCTCGTTGAACTCGGCATCTTCTCGGTGATGTGGTCGGAGCATTGCTCTTACAAATCCTCGCGCGTCCACCTGAAGCGACTGCCGACCGCGGGCGAGCGCGTCATCGTGCCGCCAGGCGAGAACGCTGGCGTGGTCGATGTCGGCGACGGCTGGTGCGCCGCCTTCAAGATCGAATCGCACAATCATCCGTCTTTCATCGAGCCTTTTCAGGGCGCGGCGACCGGCGTCGGCGGCATCCTACGCGACATCTTCACGATGGGCGCGCGTCCCGTAGCGGCGATGAACTCTTTGCGGTTCGGCAGACTCGACCACCCAGAACACGGGCGTCGCAACCGCGCGCTCTTCGCCGGCGTCGTCGCCGGCATCGCGCACTACGGGAACTGCTTTGGGGTCGCCACAATCGGCGGCGAGGTCTTCTTCGATGACGTCTACAACTTCAACCCTTTGGTCAACGCCTTCGCCCTCGGACTGGTCCGGCGCGATCAGATCTTCTTTGCGCGCGCCGCGGGCGTGGGCAACCCCGTCCTCTACGTCGGAGCCAAAACGGGTCGAGATGGCATTCACGGCGCGACCATGGCGTCGGCTGAGTTCGACGAAGAGGCGTTGTCGAAACGTCCGACCGTGCAGGTCGGCGATCCGTTTTTGGAGAAGCTGCTGCTCGAAGCCTGTCTCGAAGCGATGCGTTCGGGCGCCGTCGCCGGCATTCAAGACATGGGCGCAGCGGGTCTCACGTCTAGCTCGTGCGAGATGGCAGCGCGTGCGGGCACAGGAGTCGAACTCGAACTCGATCTCGTGCCGCAACGCGAACAGGGGATGTCGGCTTACGAAATCATGCTATCGGAATCGCAAGAGCGCATGTTGCTCGTCGCCCACAAGGGGCGCGAACGCGAGGTGATCGACATCTTTCGCAAGTGGGATCTGGACGCGGTCGTCATCGGTCGCGTCACGGACACAAAACGCTTGGTCGTCCACCACCGCGGCGAAGTGGTCGCCGATCTGCCCGTTTCCGCCCTCACCGACGAAGCGCCGCGTTACGAACGCCCGATGAAGCCGCCCGTCAAACAAGTCGCGTCGAACGAAGAGCAGAAAGTCAGCGATCGAATTTCGCTCGTCGAAGCGGAAGACTGCAACGAAGCGCTCGAAAAGCTGCTCGCTTCACCCAACATCGCCTCGAAAGAGTGGGTCTTCGAGCAGTACGATCACATGGTGCGGACCAACACGGTCGTGCTCCCCGGTGCCGATGCCGCCGTCATACGCATCAAGGAGACGCGCCGCGCCCTCGCCATGTCGCTTGACGGCAACGGGCGTCTGTGCGCCGCCGATCCGCGCGAGGGAGCGAAGTTGACGGTCGCCGAAGCGGCGCGCAATGTCGTCTGCGTCGGCGCAAAGCCCCTCGCTATCACCAACTGCTTGAATTTCGCCTCGCCCGAACGACCAGAAGTGATGTGGGCATTTTCGGAAGTCATCGACGGCATGGCCGAGGCATGTCGCGAACTCGGCACGCCCGTGGTGAGCGGCAACGTCTCTTTCTACAACGAGACGGAAGGGCGTGGCATCTGGCCCACTCCGGTGGTCGGCATGGTCGGCTTGATCGAAGATGTCCGACGCGTAATTCAACCTGGCTTCAAGAGGGGGGGCGACATCATCGCGCTGCTCGGCGAAACCGGCGACGATCTCGCGCTCAGTGAATACGCCACCGTCGTTCAGGAGCGTGACACGGCCGAGCTGGTCCGATGCACGCGCCCGCCGCGCATCAATTGGGAACGCGAGCGGGCCGTGCAGGCGACCGTGCTGCGGGCCGCCGAAGAAGGGTTGCTTCGCGCGGCGCACGATTGCGCCGAAGGCGGACTGGCCGTCGCGCTCGCCGAGATGTGCTTCTCGTCGCTCAATCGCGAAGCGATCGGTGCAGAGGTCGATCTCGGCGGGACGCTGCCTACGGTCGCGCGCCTCTTCGCCGAAACCCCTTCGCGCGTCATCGTCAGCTTCGACGAAGCTGCGCTTGGACGCATGGAAGAGATCGCTGCCGAAGCGCGCTGTCCGCTCACGATGATCGGGCGCGTCGGCGGCACAACGTTGCGCATCACCGTCGATGGACGAGAAGCCATCTCGCGCGACGTGCGCGAGCTTGAAAGGATCTGGCGCTCGGCGATCAAGGAAGCGATGAGGATGGAAACGCTCGTCGGAGCGGCTGAATGAAAGCGCTTGGCGTTTTGAGATGGCATCGCACAGCGCCCATCCGCAGCGACACTCTCAAGAAGACTCGAAGGGGGTGGTAACAATGGAACACACGGAAGGATTTTTGAGGCTCGTCGCGGATGCCAAAACGCGCATCCGCGAGATCAGCGTCGAAGAAGCGCGAAAGCGGCTCGCGGAGAATCCGCAGGCGCGTTTGATCGACGTGCGCGAGGACCACGAGTGGGAGCGCGGCCACGCCGCGGGCGCGCTCCATCTCGGCAAAGGGATCATCGAACGCGACATCGAACGCGCTGTGCCGGACAAAAAGACTGAAATCGTCCTCTATTGCGGCGGCGGTTACCGGTCGGCGCTCGCCGCCGACGCGCTGCAACGCATGGGCTACGAGAACGTCTATTCACTGGCTGGAGGTTGGAAGGCGTGGCAACGAGCGGGCCTTCCGACGGAAGGCGAGAAGGGTTCGAATTAGGGCCCGCGCGATCCAACGCGACTTCACACCGATTGCGTTGACTCGCGCCAGCGCGCTCGCCGTCCAAAGCGGCAGCAAGGTAAAATCTTGAGTCCTGCGTTGAAAACTTTGGAAGAAGGGATCTCTTCACCGATGGCACAAGAAGCGCCCGAACCGAAAGAGCAGACTAAGGGGACGCGCATCGAACGCGACTCGATGGGCGAGATCGAGGTTCCGGCTGACAAGTACTGGGGAGCGCAGACCGCGCGCTCGCTCAAGTACTTCAACATCGGCGATGACTTGATGCCGCGCGAACTCATCCGCGCCTTCGGCATTCTGAAGAAGGCAGCCGCGCTCGTTAACCTAGAACTCGGCAAGCTGCCCGAAGAGAAAGCGCGCTTGATCGTGCAAGCGGCGGACGAAGTGATCGCCGGCAAGCTCGACGCGCACTTCCCTTTGCGCGTTTGGCAGACGGGCAGCGGCACGCAGACAAACATGAACGTCAATGAGGTCATCGCTAACCGCGCGATCGAGCTGGCAGGCGGACAACTCGGCAGCAAAAAACCGGTTCATCCGAACGATGACGTGAACATGTCGCAATCGTCAAACGACACCTTCCCGACGGCGATGCACATCGCAGCCGCCGAACAGATGCACGCCCTGATCCCGGAAGTTGAACGCTTACAGGCAGCGATCGAAGCTAAAGCCCGTGAATTTGCCGACGTCGTCAAGATCGGGCGCACGCATCTGCAAGATGCGACGCCGTTGACGGTCGGGCAGGAGATGTCCGGCTGGGCCAGCCTGCTCGAACGCGACGTGCAACGTTTGAAACAGACGCTCGACGGGCTGTACGATCTGGCCATCGGCGGCACGGCGGTCGGCACAGGTCTCAACACGCATCCCGAATTCGCCGAACGCGCCGCAGCCAAGATCGCCGAACTCACCGGACTGCCTTTCCGTTCTCACCCGAACAAGTTCGCCGCGCTCTCGGCGCACGACGAGATCGTCTTTGCGAGCGGTGCGCTCAAGACGCTCGCCGCCTCGCTGATGAAGATCGCCAACGACATTCGCTGGCTCGCCTCGGGACCGCGCGCCGGCTTGGGCGAACTCATCCTGCCGGAGAATGAACCCGGCTCCTCGATCATGCCGGGCAAAGTCAATCCGACGCAGTGCGAAGCGATGACCATGGTCGCCGTGCAGGTGATGGGCAATGATGCGGCCATCGGCTTTGCCGGCTCACAGGGCAACTTCGAGTTGAACGTCTTCAAGCCCGTGATGATCTACAATCTGCTCCATTCGATCCGGCTGCTGCGCGACGCCTGCCATAACTTCGTCGACTACTGCGTCGTCGGCATCGAACTCAACCGCGAACGCATCGCCGAACACGTGCGCAACTCGCTTATGCTCGTCACGGCGCTCAACCCGTACATCGGCTACGATAACGCGGCGAAGATCGCCAAACACGCCCACCAAAAAGGCATCAGCTTGCGCGAAGCGGCGATCGAACTCGGCATTCTGACGGGTGAGGAGTTCGACCGCTACGTCAAACCCGAAGAGATGACGCACCCCTAGAATGTTGAGAAGTCTTCAAGCTCGTTCATGTGTTAAAATGTCGTCATCGCCGAAGAGCAACGAACGGAGCGCATAGGACATGATGCCTGAAGTTTCGCTGGGACAAGAGGTGGACATTTCGGCGCGATTGGCGACGATCGCGCCGACGCTCGATCTCGAAGCGGAGATCCTGCGCCTGAAAAAAGAGATGAACGCCGTCATCCTCGCTCATTACTACCAAGAGGAGAGCATTCAGGATCTGGCCGATTTCGTCGGCGATTCGCTCGCTCTGGCACAAGCGGCAGCCAAAACGAACGCTGATTGCATCGTCTTCTGCGGCGTCCATTTCATGGCCGAGACGGCGAAGATCCTGAATCCCGACAAACCAGTTTATCTGCCCGACCTCGATGCCGGCTGTTCGCTCGCCGATCGCTGTCCTGCTGATGTCTATGCCGAGTGGTTGAAGCAATATCCGGAGCACATCGTCGTCAACTACATCAACTCGTCGGCAGCGGTGAAAGCCCTCTCCGACGTGATCGTCACCTCATCGAACGCGGTGGAGATCATCCGCCAGCTTCCGCCCGATAAACCGATCGTCTTTGGTCCGGACAGACACCTAGGGCGCTGGGTGGAAAAGCAGACCGGGCGAAAGATGGTCCTCTGGCCCGGCTTCTGCATCGTCCACGAGCAATTCAACGCGCGCCGTCTGATGCAATTGCGCGCCGAATACCCGCAAGCAACGATCATCGCCCACCCGGAATGCGAAGAGGCTGTGCTCCAACAGGCCGAGTTCGTCGGCTCGACGCTCGCGCTTTTGAAGTACGTCGAAAAGCATACGGAGAAGAAACAGTTCATCGTCGCAACGGAAGCAGGGATCATGCACCAAATGAAGAAGGCGCGTCCCGATGCTGAGTTCATCTGCTCGCCGCCCAATTCGGGTTGCAGTTGTGCGATGTGCCCCTACATGCGTTTGAACACGCTGGAGAAACTATACCTTTGCATGCGCGATCGAAGTCCCGAAATCACGCTCGACGAGGAAACGATGCGTCGCGCGCTGCGCCCAGTCCAACGAATGCTCGAGATGAGCAAACATCTTTCTCCAGTGCAGCAGAAAGGCGATTGACCGCGTCGCCGCGCGTACAAGCAAACCTATTGAAGGCAAGGGCCTGAACGCTTTCAGCGCAAAGCGAAAGAGGGCATCTTTTGGCTTGGGCGACCTGCTCGCCATCGCCCAACAGACTCAGAGACGTATCTTTATCATCCCCTCTTCGACGATGACTTCATACGTCTCGATGTCGCAGCCGGGCCGCGTCAAACACTGTCCTGTACCGACATCGAATCGCCAGCCGTGTAGGCAACATTCGACGACGCGCCCGTGAAGCAGACCATCGGCGAGCGGCGCGCCCTTGTGCGGGCAGAAGTTCTCGACGGCGTAGAAGCGACCGCCGACGTTGTAAAGAGCAAGTTCGGTTCCATCCCGCAGCTCGACCGTCGCGCCGCGCCCTTCGGGCAAGTCTTCAACGCGGCCGACGGTGATGAGGCGACCGTCGCGCTTTGGTCTTTTGAAATTAATCGGCCTCTTATCGAAAGACTTCATCCGCTTTAAATGCTAACAAAGCGGCGCGAGTTCGAGCAACCATTTACACGTCGCGCGGCTTCTCTTTTCAGCGCGCGGCGCTGGCTTCGCATCTATCCCCGACGCGCGCCATGCTGGCCGCTCGACATTGAATCAACGAAGGAGAAAAAAGATCATGTCCGCAAGTTCCTCCAAACATTTCCCGCAAATGATTCGGCTCTGTCTGGCGATAGCTTTGCTCGTCGCCATCGGCAACGCCCAGCAAGCGCGCGTGCGCGGGCGATTGATGCGCACCGTCGAACCGGGCGGCTGGATCATCGCTTCGGATTACCAGAAATTCCTCTTGCTCAACGCGCAGCGCTTCGAGCAAGAGACGTGGTTTCGTGAAGGAGTCGAAGTCGAGGCGGCAGGCCAGACGCGCCCCGACGTCGTGACGACGTACCAAGAAGGAGTGCCGTTCGAAGCTAGTACGCTTCGTCCCGTTAACGCTTCGAACCAACGCAGCCTCCTCTCCGGCTTCACGCGCGTCGCCGTCAACGGCGATGCCGATATCGAAGCCCAACCCGATACGGCGATCATCACCATCGCCGTCGTCACGCAGAGCAAAAGCGCTCTTGACGCGCAACAGGAGAACGCGCGCCGCAGCGATGCAGTCCAACGCGCCGTTAAGGCCGTCGCCGGCGCAGGAGCCGAGATCAAGACGAGCGGTTACAGCTTGCAGCCGCAAATGGACTATCGCCCGAATATGCCCCCAACGATTACAGGATACCTTGCGCGCAATTCGGTCATCGCGACGTTGCGCGATTTGACCAAAGTCGGGGCGGTGATCGACGAAGCATCGCGCGCGGGCGCAAACAACATCGATGGCTTGATCTTCACGATCCGACAGGATCGCGAAGTGCGCGCGCGAGCCTTGAGCGAGGCAACGCGCGCGGCGCTCGATAAAGCCCAAACGATCGCGCGCAGTCTCAGCGGACGCGTCATCCGCATTCTTGAAGTGCGAGAGGGCGGGACCATCCGCCCTGTGCCGCAGTACGTGGATGCCGTGGCTGTTCGCAGAGTGGCTGAGGCAGCGCCGCCGACACCCATCGAACCCGGCAAGTTGACCGTTAGCGCCAACGTGCAAATGCTGGTGGAGATCGAGGCTCAACCATGAGCACATAGCTTGAGGCGCTTTGGCTTGCGCGCAAATCCGCCTACAGCGGTTTGACACTCATTGTTATATCGCCCGCAAGCGAGCGGTCAGCGCGATCCGTACGCGTTTCGGATCGTTGCGCCTAACGGCGCGACGGTCCGAAACGCTCTTCAGTGGCGACATGCCTTAACAAGACCGGCGTCAATTCGATCAGCCTTCCGGGGCCAAAACGCTCTTCGGTGGTAACATGCCCTCTCATAACGGACCCCTTTTCAGCTTGTTCGCCTCTCTGGATCCTCATTCGAACACGAAATCACCATGAAAAATCTCGGGAGAATATTCATGCTGCCCCGTCAAACGTTGACCGCGCTTTTCTTCACGCGCCGCTGCTGGTAATTTCCTTCAGGCTCTGTATGCTGGTAATTTCCTTCAGGCTCTGTATAATCACGTGTGCACCTTCCCCCACAGGTCGAAGTGAGAAGTGCGCTTCGTTGAAACTTTTGAAAGAGCGACGCCCCCAAACGACGCAAGATCCAGAGACGGCAGGGAGGTAAATGGAATCATGCCGAGATACCGCGACGAGAGAGATGATTACGAACGCGGGATGAGCTACGCCGAACGGCGTTACCGCGAAGGGGTGAGGCGCGAGGTGCCACGCCCGTACGAAGAGGAGAACGAACGGCGGGGGAGATACGCTGATGACGAACGCGACGACTACGGACGCGCGCGTCCCTTCCACCGCGACGATTACACGGAGACGAGCGGCGCGCTCGGACGTTACTACCGCGATGAATACATCCGCTCGCGCTACGGTGATGAAGGCGACTATCGCGAACCTGGAGATGAAAGGCGCTCGTATCGCGACGCCGAAGAGAGACGTGGGCCATCCCGCTCGCACGTTCGTTGTCGCGAAATCATGACGCGCGATGTCACCGTGGCGACGCGCGACGCGACGCTCGAGCAAGTCGCCAAAATGATGCGCGATGAAGATACGGGCGTCATCCCCGTGGTTGATCCCGTCATCACCGAAGCGCCCGCCACGACGGCTGATCGTCGCGAGGGGCGCAACCACGGCAAGCTCGTCGGATTGATCACGGATCGCGACATCGTCGTCCGGGCGATCGCCGAAGGCAAAGACCCGCGCACGACGCGCGCAGAAGAGATCATGACGACCGACATCTACACGGCACAGCCCAACGATCGTGTGGTGGAAGTCTTACGCACGATGGGCGATAAGCAGGTGCGGCGCATCCCGGTGGTCGATCGCGAGGGGAACTTGCGCGGCATCATCTCCATGGCCGATGTGGCGTTGGAGACGGAGGAGGATCGCGAACTGGCACACGCGCTGGAAGAGATTTCGAGTGGCAAATCCTTCTGGAGCCGCTTGTTCGGCTAGCTGCAAAGACGGAGAACACGAGCAAGCGGTGTGCGTTCTGAAAAGGATGCGCTTTCGGGTTCGCACGCCGCTTTGCTTCTTGATTAGCGTAAGGTAAGCTTTATATCTTCCCTCTGTGTCCGACTGAATCCTGCTCGGGAGATGAAAGATGGCTGGATCGTCCGAAATCTTTTTCCGCTTGATTCCGGCAAATCGGATGAAACGTCCTGCAACCGGAGCCGAATGGCACCCGCCGGCTGATATCTACCGCACCGCTGGCGGATGGATCGTCAAAGTCGAACTGGCCGGCGTCAAACCGGACGATCTCGAGATCACGCTGCGCGATTCAACGCTGCGCATCGCCGGATCGAGACGCGACACGACATGCCATCAAAGCGTCCTCTGCCATCAACTCGAGATAACTTACAGTCGCTTTGAAAAGACGTTGCGGTTCCCTTGCCCCATTGAAGGAGCAGAGATCGAACGCGACTACCGCGACGGGTTGCTCATCCTTCATCTACGCTGCCAAGACTGATCGTCACTGAAAGCGAATCGACCATGAAGGGGATGACTCAAAACGAATTTGCAAGCTACATGGGAGGACCAGGATCAGCTTCCGCACCGTTCGAGATAGCTGTCCTGCCTCTTCAAAGCACGACGCTCTTTCCCGCCACCGTCGTGCCGTTGACGGTCGGGCGCCCGCGCTCTGTGACGGCGGTGGAAGCGGCGCTGGCCACCGAAGAGAAGCTGCTCGCCTGCTTCGGCGTGCGCCCAGGAAATGCCGGCGAACATGAGGCTGGCCCCAATGACCTGTTTCAAGTCGGCACGCTCGTCACCATCAAACGCATGATGCGCGACGACGACTCCCGAACCATGCAGCTCATCGTGCAAGGCTTGGAGCGCATCCGACTCATCGATTGGGTTCACGAACAGCCCTACCTGCGCGCGCGCGTCGAAGTCTTGCCCGCGCTGCGCGTCGAGGACGGAGCTGAAGTCGAAGCGCTGCGCCGCAACATCAACGCGCTGATCCAGCAAGCCCTAGCGATGATGCCGCAGGTTCCGCCCGAAGTTCGCTCCATCATCCTCAACACGCAGGACCCAGTCCAGCTCGCTTACTTTCTCGCTTCGGTGCTCGATCTCGGCCAAGAACAAGAACAGGCCATGCTCGAGGCGAACACGGTGGACCAGTTGCTCCACCTGACCTATTCGGCTTTAGCCCGCGAAGTCGAGATCATGCAGCTTCGCACCAAGATCGCTACCGAAGCGCAGAACGAGATGAACAAGGCGCAGCGCGACTACTTTCTGCGTCAACAACTGAAAGCGATTCAAAAGGAGTTGGGCGAAGACGAGGGAGGCGAAAAGGCCGAGGTCGAAATGCTGCGCGAACGGCTCGCGGCGGCTGACTTGCCGGACGAAGTGCGCGCTGAAGCCGAGCGCGAACTCCGCCGCATGGAACGCCTGCCTTCAGCAGCCCCTGATTATCACGTCATTCGCTCTTATCTCGAATACATTCTCGAACTGCCATGGCGCAAGTCCTCGCCCGACAAGCTCGATCTCGAAGAGGCACGGCGCATCCTCGACGAAGATCACTACGGACTTGAGGACGTCAAAGAACGCATCCTCGAATTCCTAGCCGTGCTCAAGCTGCGCCCTGAAGCCAAGAGCCCGATCCTCTGTTTCGTCGGCCCGCCGGGCGTTGGCAAGACCAGTTTGGGCCGCTCGATCGCGCGCGCGCTCGGTCGGCAATTCGAGCGCATCAGCCTCGGCGGCGTGCGCGATGAAGCGGAATTGCGCGGTCACCGGCGAACGTACATCGGGGCGATGCCCGGACGCATCATCGAAGCGATCCGCCGTGCCGGGACGAACAACCCCGTCCTCATGCTCGATGAAGTGGACAAGCTCGGCATGGACTTTCGCGGCGACCCGGCGGCGGCGCTCCTCGAAATACTCGATCCGCAGCAAAACTACAGCTTTCGTGACCACTACCTCGATCTCCCGTTCGATCTGTCGAAGGTCTTCTTCATCGCGACGGCCAATCAGATCGGCCCGATCCCGCCGCCGTTGCGCGATCGCATGGAGATCATCTACATCGCCGGATACAGCGAACGCGAGAAACTTGAGATCGCTAGACGCTACCTCGTCCCGCGCCAGACGCAAGAGAACGGACTTCGCGCCGATCAATTCGAGATCACCGAAGACGCGCTGAAGACGATCATCGATCGTTACACGCGCGAAGCAGGCGTACGCCAACTCGAACGCGCCATCGCGCAGATCGCGCGCAAGGCGGCGCTCAAGATCGCCACGGGCAAGATCGAGCATGTGCGCGTTGACGCAGATCAGGTCAAAGATTACCTCGGCGCGCCGCGTTTCTTCCCCGAAGAGGCGCGCAAGGAACTGCCTGTCGGCGTCGCTACGGGACTGGCGTGGACCGAGACGGGCGGCGAGATCCTCTTCATCGAAGCGACGCTGTTGCCCGGCGGTTCAGGACTCATCCTGACCGGGCAGCTCGGTGAGGTCATGCAGGAATCGGCGCGTGCCGCTCGTTCTTACCTCTGGTCACACGCTGCTGAGTGGGACATCAAGCCAGAGATGTTCAAAAACTACGGCTTGCACGTTCACGTTCCCGCCGGCGCCATTCCGAAGGATGGACCGAGCGCTGGCGTCGCGATCACGGCGGCGCTCGCTTCGCTCTACACGGGGCGGCGCGTTCGCCCGGATACAGCCATGACCGGCGAGATCACGCTCTCGGGCTTGGTCTTTCCCGTGGGCGGCATCAAAGAGAAGGTCTTGGCTGCACATCGAGCTGGCATCCGGCGCGTGATCCTGCCGGCGCGCAATGAAGCTGACCTTGAAAAAGTGCCCGAAGATGTGCGGCGCGAGATCGAGTTCATCTTCGTCACGCGCATCAACGAAGCGCTGGAAGCTGCGCTCGAAAAGCTGGTCGCCAGTCCGCCGCCACCAGCGCCAGCCCCTTCCGCTGCCGACGGCGAGCGAGAGCGCACGCCAGAAGAGACCGATCTCGAACCCGTGCGCGCCAAAAGTCGCTGACAAGATCGTCTCGCGCAGCCGAACCCAGGAATCGAGCGAACTTCTCCGCTACGGCTCCTTCCCCGACTGCGCCTTACGGCGCAGTTCGTTGACCAACAGGTGGGCCAGTCGCGTCGGCTCCGGAATCCGATAACCGCCGCCGCAGCGAAGCGCAAGCTCGATCGCTCCGTCGAGATCGATCAGGTGGCCCGGCGAAACGTAAACCGGCTGCGTCCCCTTCTTCGTTCTCAGGGCGGCACCGATTACTTCGCCGCGATCAACCAACGGCGTCCATTGACCGCGCTCCGGTCCCGGTGCCTCGTAGCGTCCGACCAACACGGATTTGGCGCAACCGAAAGCGGGGCGCTCAACGAGCAGACCGAAATGCGAGGCGATGCCGATGCGGCGCGGATGCGCGATGCCTTGTCCATCGAGCATCACGGCGTCCGGTTCGGTTTGCAAACGCGCCCATGCCGCGAGCAACGCGGGCGTTTCGCGAAAAGAGAGCAGGCCAGGAACGTACGGGAAACGAGCTTCGCTTCGCACGCCCACTTCTTCGACGATGCTCATCGTCGGCAGAGACAGGACGACGATGCCAGCGAAGACTTCCGTCGAAAATTTGTTGAAAGAGATGTCAGCTCCCGCCACCGTTTCGATCTGGCGCGCGAGCGGCACGAGCGAAACGCGCTCGCGCAGACGCTTCTGCAAAGCGATCGCTTCGCTCCTGGTCCGCGGCCACTCATGAAGCTCTTTGTAGCGCGCCATTGGTCTAGCGGGGTCTTGGGAGCTGGCCGATGCTGGTGGTCCAGCTTCGCGCATCGCTTTCGCACAACAGAAGACCTTCGACGCGGCGGCGATGCGTGCGGCGTCGAAAAGCTCGCCCGCCATCGAACGAGGGAAGAAAAGACGAGATCAATCTTTCACCGGCGACGCGGAGAAGTTGATCCGCTCGCTGCCGACGATCTCTCCGTTGCGCCGTTGAATCGAGTGGAGGCGCCAGCGCTCATCATCGCGCTCGGGGAAATCGGCGCGAAAGTGGGCGCCGCGCGATTCTTCGCGCCAGAGGGCCGCACGCGCGACCAGTTGGGCCACCGTCAAGAAGTTGCGCGAAGCGTAGCTCAACGGCGCGCGTTCGATCTGCGCGAACTCCTCGAGCGCCCGCCGCAAAGAGTCGCGCGAACGTACGATGCCAACTCGCTCCCACATCACGCGCCGCACGCGCTTGCGCACGGCGAAGCCCATACGCCCGCGCGCTTCCAACGCTTCGGTTGCTTTCGACGGCACCGCACGCGGCACCTCCAGTTGCGCGCCATCGCGCGCAGCGGCGCGTCCGGCGCGCGCGCCGAAGACCAATCCTTCGAGCAACGAATTCGAAGCCAAACGATTCGCCCCGTGCACGCCCGTGCAGGCCACTTCGCCGGCGGCGTACAAACCGGCCAGCGTGGTCCGCCCGTCCAGGTCCGTGCGCACGCCGCCCATGAAATAGTGGGCGGCTGGTGACACAGGAATCGGCTCGCGGGCGATGTCCACTCCGTAACGCCGACAAGTCTCGTAGATCTTCGGGAACCTCCGCCGCAAGAACCGCTCGTCGAGCGCCGTCATATCGAGATAGACCGCCTGCGCGCCGGTTCGTTTCATCTCGGCAGCGATCGCCCGACTCACGACGTCGCGCGGCGCAAGTTCGGCCCGCTCGTGATAGCGGGGCATGAAACGTTCCCCTTCCGCGTTGCGCAACACGCCGCCTTCGCCGCGCATCGCTTCGGATAGAAGAAAGCGGGGCGCGCCCGGAATATTGAGCGCGGTCGGGTGGAATTGCACGAACTCCATATCGGCCATCTCCGCCCCAGCCGTATAGGCCATCGCCATGCCATCGCCGGTGGCCACTTCCGGGTTGGTCGTGTGCCAGTAGATTTGGCCCGCTCCACCTGATGCGAGGATCACCGCTCGACCGCGCAATTCGCGCAGCGCGCGCACCAGTGGGTCGCGGTAGAGCACGCCGCAACAGCGCCCTTGAAAGACGATGAGCGACTCAGTGGCCGCGTGCGGAAGGAAGATGATCTTCGCCTCAGCGCTCGCCCGAGCCAACAGCGCGCGCACGATCTCGCGTCCCGTTGAATCCCCATGCGCGTGGAGAATGCGCCGACGCGAGTGTGCGGCTTCCTGCGTGAAGACTAAACGCCCGCCCTCACGATCGAATTCCGCGCCCCACGCGATCAGTTCCTGTATGTACTGGACACCATCTTCGACGAGCACGCGCACGGCCTCTTCATCACACAGTCCAGCGCCAGCGCGCAAGGTGTCCTCCTCATGAAGCTCCACCTCATCGTCTTCGGCAAGCGCCACCGCCACGCCGCCCTGTGCATACTCGGTATTCGATTCCTCCGTGCGGTCTTTGGTCAAGACGGTGACGTGAGCGCCGCTCTTTGCCACTTCGATCGCGGCGCGCAATCCGGCAATGCCGCTTCCGACGATGATGAAATCGGTCTCCAACAAAGCGCTCCTTTCATTCGGATTTCAAGTTGCCGAAGACCACAACTGCTGGTGGTCGCACCACCAAGTCTTGTGCTCCGGATGAAGCCGAGCTTCCCTGACGCACAACATTCTAGCAAGCGATAAAGCGCGCAGACAAAGCGACGCGAGAGAGGAGCTTGAGAAAGATCACGCGCAACGCAGTCCGACGCGGCGACGCTCAACGAGCATGTGACATCGAGCGCTGTTGTGCTCAGCAAAGCTCACGTTGCCAAGAATTCAACGCCGGGCTTTCGCCAAGTTGCACGCTGTTCTACGCAGCGGGGTTCACATCTTCGCTTTGCCGATGAGCAGGCGGAGCATTGTCTGAAGTTGCGTGGTGGTGAACGGTTTGGGGAGGAAGACGACCGCCCCTGCCGCGAAGCTCTCCGTGGAGAGCTTCGGGTTCTGTTCGGCAGTCATCATCATCACGGGAATGCGCATCAAGCGCTTTTCAGTCCGCATGTAACGGAGCAGTTCCGGCCCCTGAATGTGGGGCATTACGACGTCGAAAATCCCGGCGACGAAATTCGCATCCGTCTGGAGTATTTTGAAGGCTTCGCGCCCGTCGCGCGCTTGCACAACGGTGAACCCTTCCTTCTGCAAAACGGCTGTCACCAGCCGTAGGATGGCTGGGTCGTCGTCGGCGACGAGGATGCGACGCGGAGTTTGCGGATCGTTTGCGCTCAAATTTCAACCTCAGCGAACCGGAGCGGACCCCACGCACGGCAAGCGCGCCTTGCGAGCCAAGGAGTTTAATTTAAAGCCAAAAGGGCGCTTCTTTTCAAGCCCCGACCGCTTGATTGGCCTCGTCGGCGCGCGCCAGCCGCGCGGCCAGCCTAATCGCCGCCACCATGCTCGAATGTTCGGCAAGGCCTTTGCCGGCGATGTCGAAAGCCGTCCCGTGATCCACTGAGGTGCGAATGAACGGAAGCCCCAAGGTGACGTTGACCGCTTCGCCGAACGACAGGCATTTGACCGGGATCATAGCCTGATCGTGATAACAAGCGACCACCGCATCGAACTCGCCGCGCGCAGCCCGCAAGAAGACCGTGTCGGCTGAAACCGGCCCGTAAACTTCGATGCCCTCGACCTGTCGGCAGTATTCCACGGCGGGAACGATCTCCGAAGCCTCTTCAACGCCGAACAGACCGCCTTCGGCCCCATGCGGATTGAGCGCCGCCATGGCGATGCGCGGACGTTCGATCCCCCACCGCTGCATCTCGCGGTGCGTGAGACGAATCGTGCAGATGATGCGATCGCGTTCGACCAAGCGGATCGCCTCGGCCAACGGCACATGCGTGGACAACAAGACGACGCGCAAGTTGGCGGCGACAAAAGCCATGGCGTATTCGCGCGCGCCCGTCAGATGGGCGAAGAACTCCGTATGGCCCGGGAAACTATAGCCGCCCAAAAACAGCGCGCGCTTGTTGATCGGTGCCGTCGCCACGCCAGCTATCTTACGCGTCAAGCAAAGGTCCACCGCCGCTTCGATATATTCGCCCGCCGCACGCCCGGCTTCCGCCGATTCCACACCCCATTCGATATGGCCGTGGATGTTGTCGAGATGGTAGATGACTGGGCCGACGAATTCCTCCGGAAAGGGCTCGTCACGGCGGATGATGTCGTAGCCGCAACGCAGATCGAGGGCGCGTGCGGTGTGCGCAAGCCACTGCGCATCGCCGATGATCACCGGCGTGCAAACGCGCAACACGTCCGGCTCGGCCACCGCCTTGAGCACTACTTCCGGCCCGATGCCAGCCGGATCGCCCATGGTGATGCCGATGCGCAGCCTTTGTGCATGTCGGGGCGAGGAACCAGAATTGTGCGGCGTCTCTGCCATCGGCGATGAGAAGAAAGGGGGAAGACGGCGCGAAGAGGTGAAAGCGTCACTCCTCTTCTTCCGTCCTCTCTCCGTTCTGTTCGGCCTTCTTGACGCGATCTTCCGCCTTGTACATGTACTTGATGTTGTGCTTGAGCAGCAGGAGATTGGGCGCCGTCTTGCGATTGACTTTGATCGCCCCGCGATCGTACCACTCGATCGTCCCTTCGATCTCCTCGCCGTCTTGCAACACGATCACCATTGGCGTATGCGCGTCCATCTGCTTCTTGTAGTAGAAGACTTCGGCGAAGGTCTCCACGGGCGGGATGCGCTTGCGAGGTTGCGGCATTGCCGGTGCGGCGACAGCAGCCGAAGCGGATGGCGATGGTTGCGCCGATCTCGTTTGCTGTTGCGCGGCGCTACGCGCAGCGGCGCGCTCGCGCTGCATGGCTTCACGTTCCTTGATCTCCGCTAGACTTGGCCTGATCAGTTTACGGTTCACAGTCGTTCCTACCTCCGCTGCGGGATTGCCTGCGGTCATGCTCTTTCAGTGCCGGGCTCGATCCGCCCGACGTGCATGGGATCAAACCGTTTGCACGAACGAGCCACGTTCAGGCGAGATATTTAACCCGCGATTGATTTGCAAGTACGTAGTTCGAATTGCTCACATGCTACATGACCGCGACGACATTTGCAAGTCTAGAGAGGTCTTTCACCATTGGAGGTGCCCCCTAATCGGCCTTCTTGCGAATAAACGTCGGCACGTCGAGATCATCGGCGCGCGTTTGCCCGGCGGATGAACGCGGCGGCAAATCCTCGGCGGCGCGCGTTGTGTAGCGCGCGGCGACTTGCGGCTGCCCGGCCAAATCGGCCGCCGATTTGTCGAAGCCTGTAGCGATCACGGTGATCTTCATCTCGTCGCGCATGTTCTCATCGATCACCGCGCCGAAGATGATGTTGGCATCGTCATCGGCCTCTTCGCGGATCTTGGAGGCCGCCTCGTTTACCTCGAAAAGCGTCAGGTCCGGTCCGCCCGTGATGTTGATGAGCACGCCCTTGGCCCCTTGAATCGTCGCCTCTTCAAGAAGCGGCGACGAGATCGCCTGTTGCGTTGCCTCGAGCGCGCGATTCTCGCCGCGTGCGCGCCCCGCTCCCATCAACGCCATGCCCATGCCGGCCATGATCGCCCGCACATCGGCGAAATCGAGGTTGATCAATCCTGGCACGGTGATCAGATCGCTGATGCCTTGGACCGCTTGGCGCAACACGTCGTCGGCCATCTTGAACGCATCGGTGAGCGACATGTTGCGATCGACCGTGTGCAACAACCGTTCGTTGGGAATCGTGATCACCGTATCAACGCAACCGCGCAATTCCTGCAGCCCTTGTTCGGCCTGCTGCATGCGCCGCTTCCCCTCGAAGTGAAAGGGCTTGGTGACGACGGCCACCGTCAGCGCGTTCAACTCCGTCGCCAAGCTGGCGATGATCGGTGCCGCTCCCGTGCCGGTCCCACCACCCAACCCGGCGGTGACGAAGACCATATCGGCCCCTTCCAGCACCTCGATGATCTTCTCCGTGTCTTCGAGCGCCGCGTTGCGCCCGATCTCCGGGTTGGCACCAGCGCCGAGTCCTTTGGTCAACTTGCTGCCAAGCTGGATCTTGATCGGCGCGCGCGAACGCTTGAGCGCTTGCAGATCGGTGTTGGCGACGAGGAATTCGATCCCCTCGATGCCCGCCTCGATCATGCGGTTGACGGCGTTGGACCCGCCGCCGCCAACGCCGATGACTTTGATTCGCGCGCCGGTCGGCGGCGGCTCATCATCGATGAAAATATTGATTCCGCTATCCGGCTGTCGGCCATCCGGTATCATCGTTGTCGATCCCCTCTCCTCTGAAATCTCGCCCCGAATTCGAGCCTCGTCCGAAAATCGCTCATCTTGTACCTCTCGCGCTGCAAGCGGCCATATCTTGAGGCCAATATCTTGTGCTCGCTGGCGCGGGAGCATACAACAAATTGTCAGAAAATGCCACTGAAACGGTCACGAAAACGTGACACAAGATGCGTCAAGCGCGTTGTGCCGCGGCGCGCTGCCGCAAGCGCGCGCGCCTCGCGGTCTTGCGCACGTTGCGCGATCAAACACAATCCAGCCGCGGTCACCCACTGCGGGCTTTGTATATCCTCAACGAGACCGCCGAAGCGATCACGCTCCGGGTAACCGATTCGTACCGGAGCATCGAAGACCTGTTCGGCGATCTCGACCATGCCGCCGAGCAATGCGCCGCCGCCTGTTAACACGACGCCGCTTGAAAGTTGCCTCTCCCAGCCAGCCTCGCGTATTTCGTCGGCAACGTGCATCAAGACCTCTTCGGCGCGCGGTTGCAGGATGTCGCATAGTATCTGCCGCGACAGTTGCCGCGGCGGACGTCCGCCCACCGATGGCACTTCGATCAGTTCGCCTCTTGCTCCGTCCGGCAGACTGGCGCTTGAGGCATATCCGTAAGCGCGTTTGATCTTCTCGGCTTCGGGCACGGGCGTGCGCAGACCGAAGGCGATGTCGTTGGTAAAGTGCGCCCCACCCAAGGCGAAAACCGCCGTGTGCTGCACGGCATTGCGTTGATAAACGATCAAGCCGGTGGTTTCAGCGCCGATGGAGACGAGCGCTGCGCCGAACTCCTTCTCTTCTTCGGTCAAAGCGGCTTCGGCAGCGGCCAGTTGACCGAGCACCATGTCATCGACCCTGAACCCAGCGCGATTGACGGCGTTGATCGCGTTCTGTCGCGCCGTCATCGGGCTGGTGATGATGTGGACCTTGACGGCGAGACGCGCGCCGATCATGCCGACCGGATCATTGATGCCATCTTGATCGTCAACGATGAACTCCTGTGGCAGGCGATCGACGATCTCGCGTCCGGCGGGAAGCTGTACTGCGCAGGCCGAATCGATCGCGCGGCGCACGTCATCGGCGGAGATCTCGCGGTCGCGCCCCGAAACGGCGACCACCGCTTGACCGTTCAGTCCCATGATGTGCGTGCCAGCGAGATTGATGGTCACCGCCTCGGCCTCAAGTCCGCTCATGCGCTCAGCCTCTTCAACGGCGCGAATGATCGAATCGACCACCGCTTCCGGATTGACGACCACGCCTTTGCGCAATCCGCGCGATTCGGCCTCGCCGATGCCGACGATCTCCAATAAGCCGGTCTCGCCCGGTTCGCCGATGATGCACGAGATGCGGCTCGTTCCGATATCCAAACCGACCGTGTGCGTCGCGCGTTTCACCATCAGCTCCTTATTCCTCCCTTCGACCGTCGCTCGCCTTGCGCTTGGCTTCGTTTGCGCCCCGCTCAACGCGCCCTCGATCTTGTTGTCCATCGCTCGGCAAACGCGCTCCCGAAGCCAGACCGACGACGATGCGCCGATCTTGCGTCGCGTCCAAACTGACGACTTCGCGCCCAGCTTGGCGCATCTCGGTCAAAGCCTTCAGCGCGCGCTCCAACCGCAGGCCGAAGTCGCGTCCGCCCAAACGAATTTCGATTCCAGCATCTTCGCCTGCAAGCTGCGCTCGCACGTCGCGCAAATCTTCAAGGTTGACTTCGCTCACGCGCTCGATCAACCCGCGCGCGCGCCACTCATCCAGCATCTCGCGATAACGCGCGAGCCTATCGCGGTTGCTGCGATGCGCCGCCTCGGTGGGCGCTTCGTCTAGACCGCGCACGAGAAAGGGCGGCATCTCGTCCGTCGGAGCGAATTGCCCGAGCAGCACCCCCTCTTCATCGACCCAAACGAAACGCCCCGAAGAGATGCGGGCGACGGCAAACGGCGTGCGTTCGCGCACGCGCACGCGCACGGCGGAGGGCAACACGCGCGAGACGACCGCTTCGCGCACCCACGGCAATTTTTCGATCTCTCGCTTGATGCCCCAGACATCAGCGCGCCAAACGCCGTCGCGCCCGACCGCGTTTCTGACTACCGCCTGCACTTGGTCGGGCGGAGTTCGCGCCACGCCTTCCACATCAACGCGCGCAAGCTGAAAGATGGAAGCAGACGTCGCTGCCCTATAGGCCATGAAGAGCAACACGCCTGCCACCGCTGCGATGAGCGCCTTGCCGATCCACGGCGCGGCAGCGCTCCAGCGTTCCGACCATGCGCCACTGCGCGACGCCGCGCGCGCACGCCGCGCTGGACGTTGCGCCGATGCGCTGCGCGGCGAAGCGTGGCGCGCGCGCGGTGAAATGAGTTGTTCTTTGACTGCGCTCAACTTCGTCGTCGCTCCTCGTTGCGATCTACTCGCCCTTCCTCTTCGCGCGCTCGCAGCAAGTCGAGCAACCGTTCGCCCGCGCGATAGACGTTGCCCGCGCCGAGCGTGATCACCATATCGCCCGGGCGCGCTTCATCGAGCAGGGCTTCGGCGGCGCTTTCGAGCGGGCCGATGTACCGCGCATCTTTGTGACCGAAACGCTTGATCGCTTCGGTCAGCGCTTCTGCCGTCACGCCTTCGATGGCATCTTCGCCTGCCGCGTAGATATCCGTCACTAGCAGCACATCAGCGTTGTTGAAGGATCGGGCGAATTCGTCCATCAAATCTTGCGTTCGCGTATAGCGATGTGGTTGAAAGAGGACCACGATGCGTCGTCCTTCGGCTCCCGCCTTCGCCGCTTTGAGCGTAGCGCGGATCTCCGTCGGGTGATGGCCGTAATCATCGACGACGATGATGCCAGCCGCTTCGCCCTTGAACTGGAAGCGGCGTTGCACGCCTGCGAACTCCCCGAGCGCGCGCGCGATCACATCAAACGGCACGCCCCATTCGAAACCGACCGCGACGGCTGCCAGCGCGTTGTAAACGTTGTGCAGTCCGGGCACATGCAACTCCACTTCGCCCACCGCTTCGCCCTCGCGCCAGACGGCGAAGCGCGAACCGAAATTTTCGTTGAACCGAATGGCGTGCGCCGAAACGTCCGCCTGCGCGCTCAATCCGTAGGTGATCCGCCGCCGCTCGACTTGCGGGATGACGGCCTGCACGTGTGGATCGTCCAGACAGAGCACCACTGCGCCGTAGAACGGCACTTTGTTGACGAAATCGGTAAAGCATGTGCGCACGTCCGTCATGTCGCGATAGTGGTCCATGTGTTCGCGATCGATGTTGGTGACGACCGCGATGGTCGGCGTCAACAACAGAAAAGAGCGGTCGCTTTCATCAGCTTCGACCACCATCAGATCGCTCTTGCCGAGTCGCGCGTTCGAGCCGAAAGAGGTAACGACGCCGCCGACGATCACCGTCGGATCCAGACCGGCATGACCGAGCACTGTGGCGATCATTGAAGTCGTCGTCGTCTTCCCGTGCGATCCGGCGACGGCGACTGTGTGTGGCTTCAGCCGCATCAATTCGGCGAGCATTTCGGCCCGTGGAATGACCGGAATCGAACGACGTCGCGCTTCGATGATCTCCGGGTTATCGTCGTGCACAGCGCTCGACCGGACCACCACCTGCGCGCCGCCGATGTTCTCCGGCGCGTGCCCCTCGTAGATCGCCACGCCCAAATTCGCCAAACGGTCGGTCACGTCCGATCGTTTCAGGTCCGATCCGGAGACGCGGAAACCGAGGTTGACCAGAACTTCCGCGATGCCGGACATGCCGCTTCCGCCGATGCCAACCAGATGCACGTGTTGAATGCGCCGAAACATTTCGTTTCAACCTCGGTTTCGCAAAGCTCGCGCAACGCGCCCCTTCGCCGTCGCTTGCGCCTTCCCGCTCACGTTCCAGCGCCGACGGGGCGCGCGCCGGTCGCCAGCTTCTCCATCAAATCGACGATCTTCTCCGCCGCATCGCGGCGCGCCAACCGTCGGCTCGCTCGTTCCATCGCCGTGATCCGTTCCGGGTCCTTCATCAACTCGGTGATCTCGGTAGCCAAGCGTTCCCCCGTCAGCTCTCGTTGCAAGATCATGCGCGCCGCTCCAGCTCGTTCCAACGCCTCAGCGTTGCGCCGCTGATGATCGTCGGCCGCCAAGGGGAACGGGATCATGATCGCCGCTTTGCCAGCGGCGACCAATTCCGCGCTCGTCGTCGCGCCAGCCCGACAGACGATCAAATCGGCTTCGGCAAAGGCCGCCACCATATCGTCGATGTAACGACGAACGTCGCTGCGCTGCCGCCATCCGCGTCGTTCGTACTCGGCGCGCACCCAATCGTAATCGGCATCTCCCGTCTGATGCAGGATGCGCAAGACGGCGCGACTGTCCGCGAGATGATCAAGCGCCGCGACCATCGCTTGGTTGATCGGGCGCGCGCCCTGCGACCCGCCGAAGACGAGGAGCGAAAACCGAGAAGGATCGCGCCTTTTGGGCGGAATGTCAAAGAACTCGGGGCGCACGGGATTGCCGGTGACAACCGCTTTGCCGTGAAAGAACGGGAGCGATTCTTCAAATGTCACCGCCGCCGCGCTCACAAACCGCGCCAGCACGCGATTGGTCCACCCCGGTAGCGCGTTCGATTCCATCACCAACGTCGGGATGCGCAACGACCAAGCGGCTAACAGCACTGGGCCAGCGACGTACCCGCCCGTGCCAACGACCACCTCGGGCCGGAAATCGTGGATCAGACGGCGCGCCGCCAAGATGCTCTTCGGCAATTGCCAAAGGCTGCGCAAACGCGCCTTCATCCCCACCGACTTCAGGCCGCCGATCTCGATCAGATCGAGATCGAAACCGGCGTGCACGACGATGCGCGCTTCCAACCCGCGCCGCGTCCCGACGAAGCGCACGCGCGCGCGCGGATCGCGTCTCAAAACCTCTTTGGCCACCGCGATCCCCGGGTAGATGTGACCGCCCGTGCCTCCGGCAGCGATCAGGACGCGCATCTTCACGAACCTTTGACTTGCCATCGCCATGGCGTCCGCGCAGATGTTTTCAAAGAGCCAAAATCAGCCGATGAGAACTCGCTTGGGCTTTTGCGCTGCTGTGCCCGACAGCGCGCCGAGATGTTCAGCAGCATGCCGACTGAAAAGAGCAGCGGCACGAGCGACGAACCGCCGGACGAAACGAACGGCAACGGAATGCCCTTGGTCGGCACGAGCGAAAGGACGACGCTCATGTTGAAGAGCGCCTGTGTCAGGATCTGCCCGACGATGCCGATGCCCAAAAGCAGCCCGAAACGATCCGGCGCGTTGAGCGCCGCGCGCACGCCGCGCCAGCCAAACAGCAGGAAGGTCATCAGCACGGCGAGCGTTCCGACCAATCCCAGCTCCTCGCCGACGACGGCGAAGATGAAATCCGAATGGGAGAAAGGCAGAAAGAACATCTTCTGCTTCCCTTGAGCGAACCCGAGACCGTGTACTCCGCCGGAACCGAGACCAATGAGCGATTGAACCACTTGATAACCTGCGCCTTGCGGATCGGCCCACGGATCGAGAAAAGCCATCAACCGTCGCATGCGCCACGGGACCAAGACGAGCAACGCCGCGAACCCGATCATCGCCGGAAAGAGCAACGCGCACAGATAGCGCGCGCGCAGGCCAGCGACGAAACAGAGGATCAAACAGGTCGCCAAGAGCATCAGAGCGGTGCCGAGATCAGGCTCGGCGACGATCAACAACGCCAATGCGCCTGTGACCAGCACACACGGGATAAAGGCGCGCAGGCTGTGCTCTTCGCCCGCGTGCCGCTCCAAGTGGCGCGCTAAAAAGAGCACCAGCGCGAGCTTCGCTAGCTCCGACGGCTGCACCGAAAAGCCAAACAGACGAATCCAACGATGCGCCCCGTTGACGCGCGGAAAAGCGAACACGGCGAACAACAACGCGATGACCACCGCCAGCAGACCGTAAACGAGGCGCCGATCTTTGAATCGTTCGTAGTCGAACCGCATGGCGAAGAGCATCGCGCCCAATCCAAGCATCGCCCATAAGGCTTGCCGAACCAAGTAGTGGAAAGGGTTGCTCTGCTCTTCGGCAGCGACCACCACCGAAGCGCTGTAGACCATCACGACGCCGAACAGCGTTAGACCGACCGTCGCCGCGAACAACCATTCATCCACTCGCAATCGTCTTGCCATCTTTGGCCTATGCGCCCTCCTTACTTTCGATCCGCCGTCCCGTCCAGCAACTCTCGAACCGCTGCCTTGAAAGCTCGCCCGCGGTCCTCGAAATCCGCGAACATGTCGTAGCTAGCGCATGCTGGAGCGAGCAGCACGACGTCCTGCGGCTGCGCCAACGCAAAGGCGCGCGCGACCGCCTCACGCATGTCAGCCGCACGCTCGACCGCCGGAGCGTGCGGCCCCAGCTCCTTTGCGATCCGTTCAGCATCCTCGCCGATGAGCACGAGCGCACGCGCTTTGCTTTCGATCAATGGCGCAAGCGGCGCATACGGCGCCCCTTTGCCGCGCCCGCCCATGATAGCGACGATGCGCCCCGCCTCTTCGGTGAAGGCTTCGAAAGCTTTCGCCGCCGCAGCGACGTTGGTCGCTTTGGAATCGTTGTAAAAGCGCACGCCCTTCGCTTCGGCGACCAATTCCAGACGGTGCTCGACGCCGCTGAACCGGCGTACCGTTTCGCACATGGACTCAAACGGCGCGCCGCAAGCGTAGCCCATGCAGAGCGCGGCCATCACGTTCTCCACGTTGTGCGCGCCGCGCAGAACGAGTTCATCCGCACGCAACAACGCTCGTTCGCGGCCATCGAGACGCGCGACCAGCGTGCGCTCGCGCAAGAAGATGCCCTGTTCCACCTCGCGTCGCCGACTGAAGAAGAGCTTGCGCGCCGTCAGCCCGCTGGCCCACGAAGCGACTACCTCATCGTCGGCGTTCAACACAGCCCAGTCCTCTTCGTTTTGCCGCCGAAAGATGCGGTGCTTGGCCGCCGCGTAATCGTTGAAAGTTTCGTACCGGTCCATGTGATCCGGCGTGATGTTGAGCACCGAGGCGACGCGCGGGTGAAAACGGTCCGTGGTCTCCAGTTGGAAACTCGAGATCTCGGCAACGGTCCAGCCGTCGTCGCGCGACGTATCGATGAGCGATATGAGCGGCGTCCCGATGTTGCCGCCGACCTGCACGGGTAAGCGCGCGTCGGCGAGCAACTGGCCCACCAACGCCGTGGTCGTCGTCTTCCCGTTGGTGCCGGTGATGGCGATCAGCTGGCCGCGCAAGAAACGAAAGGCGAGTTCGACTTCGCCGATGACTTCGACGCCAGCTCGTTCAGCATAGCGGACGGCGATGTTTTTGGGCGGCACGCCCGGACTGACGATGAGCAGATCGATGTGGTCCAGTAACCACTGCGGCACGTCGCCCGAAAAGAGCTTGACGCCCAGAGCCTCGAGCGCGCGCGCCTCGGCGCTCCACTCCTCGAGTGGCTTGCGGTCGTTCAGCGCGACACGCGATGCGCGCGCGACGAGAAAACGGGCCGCCGCCGTGCCGCTACGCCCAGCGCCGAGCACGAGCACCTTTTTGCCTGCAAGCTCCATCTCTAGCGCAACTTCAACGTCGAAAGGCTGAGCAGCGCAAACAGGATCGCCAAGATCAGAAAGCGAAAGACGACCTTGGATTCGCGCCAGCCGAGCATCTCAAAGTGATGGTGCAACGGCGCCATCTTGAAGATGCGCCGCCGCGTCATCTTGAACGAGAAAACTTGCAACATCACCGACAGCGCTTCGATGACGAAGACGCCGCCGACCATCAAGAGCATGAACTCCTGTTTAGTCAACACGGCCACCGTGCCGATGGCACCGCCGATCGCCAAGCTTCCGACGTCGCCCATGAAGACTTCGGCTGGCGGCGCGTTGTACCACAAAAAGCCGAGGCTCGCGCCAGCCATCGCGCCGCAAAAGACGGTCAGCTCGGCGATTTCGGGTCGGTGCGTCAACCCAAGGTAATTGGCAAATCTGGCGTGACCGGTGACGTAAGTGAACGCCGTCAACGCCGCCATCGCGATGAACGTCACGCTGATCGCCAATCCGTCCAAGCCATCGGTCAAGTTTACGGCGTTCGACGTGCCGAGCAGCACGAGCGCGATGAACGGTAGATAAAGATAGGGCCCGATGTAGCTGATGCTCGTTCGCGGATTCGGGTCCGCCGTCGCCTTGAAGAACGGCACGTTGACGTTCCACGCGTACTCCGTGCAAAAGTAGAGCACTGCCCAGACCAAAGCGGCGACAAACAGTTGACCGAGCAGCTTTTGCCGACCGGTCAAGCCAAGGCTCTGTTGCCGCTTGATCTTCAGGTAATCGTCGAGAAACCCAATTGCGGCAAAGAGCGTCGTCGCCCCCAATGCGACCCACACGTACAGGTTGTCAAGTCGCCCCCAAAGCAGCGTTGAAACCAGCACCGAACCGACGATCAACACGCCGCCCATGGTCGGCGTGTTCCGCTTCGACATGTGCCACTGCGGCCCCTCCTGGCGAATCTGCTGCCCGATGTTCCATTCGCGCAACCACCGGATCACAGGTTTGCCGAGCAACAACGAAAGCAGCAACGCCGTGACGGCAGCGTAAGCCGTGCGAAAGGTGATGTACTGAAAGACGTTGAGCGCTTTGACGAAATATGACTCCTCGTGCGCCTGTAAGCTGCGATAGAGCCACTCGTAAAAGAGATAGTAGAACATCTTCGCTCGTCACTCGTCTTTCAGCTCGAACCTCGCTTTCACCGCCGCCACGATCTTGTCCGTGCGCACGCCGCGCGATCCTTTGACCAGCACCAGATCGCCCGCACGCAACGCCTCACACAAGGATTTTGCCGCCTCTTCGACCGATGAGAAGAAGCGCGCTTCTGCCAATCCCTCCGCGCGCGCGCCGGCGACCAGTTCTTGCGCCAACCCGCGCACGCCCCACAACGCATCGACCGCCAAACGCGCGATCTCGCGTCCCGCTTCGCGGTGCATCGCCGCAGCATCGGGACCGAGTTCCAACATCTCGCCAGCGACCACGATGCGCCGCGTCGCCTCGGCCTCCGCCACGGCCCGCGCCATCGCCAACAGCGAAGCCGGATTTGAATTGTAAGAGTCATCGATCATGGTGAACCCTGCGGCGAAGCGCAAGACCTCGCCGCGCATCTCTGATGGCGCAGCAGAAGCGAGAGCGTCGGCGATGCGCGCCGGGCTGATCCCGAAACAGGTCGCAACCGCCGCCGCTGCCAAGGCGTTGGTCAAGTTGTGCCGACCGGGCAGCGGCAGCGTCGCCTCGGCCGTGCCGAGCGGCGTTCGCAACCGGAAGCGCGCGAGATCCAATCGCACGCGCGTGACCTCTTCGGCCACAACATCTGCCGGCTCGTTCAATCCGAAGGTCAACACTGGCCCGACATGAAGCCGACGCATGCCGCTCACCCACGGATCATCGGCATTGAGAACCGCCGTGCCGCCAGCTTTCAAGCGTCGCACCAAAGCGCTCTCTTCGCGCGCCACATCTTCGATCGTGCCGAGGAACTCTAGGTGTTCCGGCCCGACGCAAACCTCGACGGCGATATCAGGCGGCGCGATCTGCGCCAAGCGATCCAACTCGCCCGGCATCGAGGTTCCCATCTCCAGCACGACGACGTCAAAATCGGCGGCGCGGCGCCCGCCGGATTCCATTTGCAAGATGGAGAGCGGAACGCCGAGCTCGTTGTTGAAGTTCTTTAGGCTCTTGATCACCCTTTTGCCCGCGACCTGCAGCACCAGCGCCGTCAAATCCTTGGTGGTCGTCTTTCCGGCGCTGCCAGCGATGGCGACCACTGGCCCGCCCCACTCAGTGACGACGTTGCGTGCAAGACGCTGTAGCGCGTCGATCACGTCCTCGACGAGCAACAAGCGGTGTCGCAAACGTCGGAGTTCTTCGTCCTCAGCGATGCGCGCGCGACGCGCGACGGCAGCCAATGCGCCGCGCGATAGCGCTTCCGGAATGAACTGGTGCGCATCGCTGAACTCCTTCGCCGTGAAGCAATGACGCCGGTAGTCTTCGGGCGACAAAGCGAAGAAGAGCTGGCCCGGCTCAACGGCGCGCGAATCGATAGCGAACCCGGTCACGTCGGCGTCGGGCGCGACGCCGACCGCTTCGTCTGCCCCCATCAATTGCGCTGCTTTTGCGAGCCTCACAACTTCTCTCCCGAACGGCGACCATCCAGCGCTCACTGTAACACGCCGACCGCGATCACCGATCTTGCGTCCAGTTCATCTTCGCAGCGAACTTCTTCGCCTTCGTCTGTAGGCGCGCGTTCGAAGTCACGCTCTTTGGCGTGGTTTCGAGCGAGGCGCGCGCGCCGCACGCGCAACCGACAATCTTCGATTCGCCGCTTCAATTCCTCCCGGTGGATTTTATCGTGCGAGTTTTGCGTCATGGATCTTGCCCGCTCATGCGAAACGTCGCCAAAAGTCCCATGGAAGATTCCCGCCTTGAATCCATCATCCGATCGCTTCGGACGCCCCCTTACTCAGCGCGCGCGAAAACGGCGCGCACGCGGCTTCCGACACGCACAGGCGTGCCAGCCGCCGGTTCTTGCAAGACGGCCTCACCTTCGCCCTCGGCTTCAAGCGCTAAGCCCAATTGGGCGCAAACGCGCGCAGCATCGCGCACGCTTTGCCCGCGCAAGTTGGGCATGGCAAACGCTGCTCCCTCGGCCTGGGCCAGCACAAGCTCGCCCTGCCGTTCGATCTCCTCGGGCATCTTTTGCGCCGATCGTTCGGCGCGCGCGGCCAAGAACGGCGCGTCGGCAGACGGGCGCGGGTTCGCATCAGGCGTCACGTTCAGGTATGGCAGCACGCGCTCGGCGATCTCGCGAAAGACGGGCGCCGCCACTTCGCCGCCATGATACGCGCCGCGCGGCTCGTCAATCACGACGATGATGACCACTTGCGGATCGGAAACGGGCGCGAAGCCGACGAAAGAGGCCACGTGTTTGGTTGGCGAATAGGCGCGCGTTTGCGGATCGATTTTTTGCGCCGTGCCAGTTTTGCCTGCCGCCGTGTAACCATCGAGTTGCGCGCGCGTCGCCGTTCCGCGAAGCGTCACCATCTCCAACATGCCGCGCAAGGCGCGCGCCGTCTCGGCGCTGATGACGCGCGTCGTAGCGGGCGCGGCGCGCTGAACCACGGCACCAGTGCTCGCGCGGACCTCGCGCACCAGATGCGGAGCGACGCGCACGCCATCGTTGGCGACGGCAGCAAACGCCGCTGCCACTTGCAGCGGCGTCACACCGATCTCCTGCCCGATGGCGATCGAACCGATGGAACTCGGTTGCCAACGTCGAACGGGACGCAACAGCCCGGCGGTCTCGCCGGGAAGCTCAACGCCCGTCTTTTCGCCGAAACCGAAGCGGCGGATGTAATCGTAAAGCCGCTCGTGGCCGACGCGTAAACCGAGCTTGATCGCGGCGACGTTGGAAGATTTGGCGAGCGCCTCGGTGAGCGTCAATATACCGAACGGATGATGATCGCGCACGGTGCGCCCAGCTACGACGATGGAGCCCATCTGGCAGTCGATGCGTTCATCGGGCCGGGCCACTCCCTCTTCGAGCGCAGCAGCAAACGAGACGATCTTGAAGGTTGACCCCGGCTCGTAGATGTTCTGCAACGCTTCGTTGCGATGCGCTTCAGGCGCAAGCGCGTGAGCGCGGTTCGGATCAAAGCTCGGCGCATTGGCCAAAGCCAAGATCTCCCCCGTCTTCGGATCGAGCACGATGGCCGTGCCGGCGCGCGCTCGGCTGCGCTCGACCGCCGCCTGCAACGCCTGTTCAGTCCAATGCTGCACGGTCTGGTCCAGCGTCAGCACCACTGTGCTCCCTTCGCCCGCGGCTTCTTCCAAACTGCGGTACGGACGCCGATGGGCGTCGCGTTCGACCAAAACGCGCCCCTCCCTGCCTGCCAGCGAAGCGTTCTGAAATTGTTCGACGCCGGCCAGGCCCTGTTCATCCAGCCCGACGAAACCGAGCACGTGAGCGGCGAGCGTCGCGTTGGGGTAGAAACGTTTCGGCTCTTTGAGCGCATAAACACCACGCAGGTTCAACGCCCGCAGCTTCTCGGCTTGCGCTTCGTCAAGCTTGCGCGCTACCCAGACAAAGCGTCGCCCTTGATCGCGCGCGCGCGCCAGACGCGCGGCCAACTCGTCTGCATCCACGCCGATGATCTGGGCAAGATGCCGGGCGACCTCTTTGGGATCAGCTATCTCGTCAGGCACGGCGAAAAAGGAGTCCGTTTCGACGCTGCGCGCAAGTTCGCGTCCCTGCCGGTCAACAATGGTGCCGCGCAACGGCGGCAACTCCAGTTCGGCTATTCGCTGCGCGCGCGCGCGCGCGGCCAACGTCTCGTGCGCGATTAGTTGGAGATAGATCAAACGTCCGGCGATGAGGCACGTCCAGAAAAGAAAGAATCCGAAGACGAGCCACGTGCGCCGTCGGGCAACATCAGGGCGGCTGGATGTGCGTGCCGAGCCTTTGCGCATAGCGACCTGCCGCTTTCGCGTGAAATCCGTCGCGCGGGAAGCGCCGTTCAAACGTCCCGTTGTTTAGGCTCGCCAGTTGGGGAGAGTCGGTTTCACGCTGAGGGCGAGCCCAATTCTCAGCGCCCGAAAGTCGAGGCCGCGCCGACCCACGTCGGCGCAGTTACCGCGCGGTCGATTTGCGAAGCGCGCGCTGGCTCCATGCCTTGCGCGCGGGCGGCCTGTTCGATGGCTTGCGGTGAGCCAGTTTCGGCGAGGACAAGGAGCAGACGGCGGCGCTCTTCGGCTAATCGCGCTCGCTCCTCGCGCAACAACTCCGTTTCGTAGCCCAGCCTCAACGCGGCAAAATGCTGCGTTGTAGCATAGGCGAATCCGATGACCAACACGAATCCGCCTACAGTCCATAGCGCCAAACGACGACAAGCGCACCAGTCCCACTCTCGCCGCACAGCGAAATTGCGATTGGGCTGTGGCATTCTTCTCACCGCTTTCGCTCCCCGGTCTCTTTCCGGCATCACCATTGATCTGCTTTGCGCAGCGCGCGTAGCTTTGCGCTGCGCGCGCGCGGATTCACGCGCGTCTCTTCCGGCGTCGGAACGATTGGACGCTTGGTCAACAACTCAACGCGACCTGCGGCGGCGAGCTGCCGAAAGGTCCGCTTGACGATGCGATCCTCCAGCGAGTGGAAACTGATGATGACCAGACGCCCCGCTGGTTGTAAAAGATCGGCCGCTTGCATGATGAACTGGTCCAGATCATCGAGCTCGCGATTGACAGCGATGCGCAACGCTTGAAAGACGCGCGTTGCCGGATGCGTGCGCCCTTTGCCGCCACGCACGAGCGCAGCGACCAGCTCGGCCAACTCCCGCGTAGTTTGCACGGGCTTGCCGCCGCGCCGACGCTGAACGATCGCGCGCGCGATGAGCCGTGCCCGACGCTCTTCGCCATACTCCCGAAGCAAACGCGCGATCTCGGCTTCGGACAGCCGGGCTAGTAGCTCGGCAGCCGTCTGCGCCTCGCTCCCGACATCCATGCGCATGTCGAGCGGCGCATCGAAGCGAAAGCTGAAACCGCGCTCCGGCGCGTCAAGCTGCAACGACGAAACCCCCAAGTCGGCGATCACGCCCGCCAGTGCGCTCACGCCCGCCGCTTCGAGCACGCGCCTGATATCGCGAAAGTCGGCGTGCACCAGTCGCGCGCGATCGCCAAAACGAGCGAGGCGCGCGCTGGCCACGCGCAAAGCTTCGCGGTCACGATCAACGCCGATCAGACGCGCTTCAGCAGACGCTTCGAGCACCCCCTCGGCATGCCCGCCCGCGCCGACCGTCGCATCGAAGAACCAGCCGCCGCGTTCTGGGGCTAGCGCCCGAAGCGCCTCCTGAAGCAACACGGGGCGATGTCGCTCGTCCCTGCCCCCAACGGACGCCACGCTTTGACTCGCCCCGTGATCCGATGCAAAGAACTGTTCGCGTGGCATCGCTTCGGTTCCGCCGCAGCGGCCTAGACCGACCGCTGCCGCCTCACGTTGGAATCGCCTAGATCCCCAGTCTCGCGATGGCCGCTTCATCCTCCGCCGTGTAGGGTTCGGCCATCAAACGCTGCTCAAATCGCTCGCGATCCCAAACTTCCAAGTAGCTCAAGTAACCGAGCACGGCGACCTCGCCTAAGAGGTTGGCGCTTCGCCGCAACAGCGGGTGAATGAGAACGCGCCCTTGCCCATCCATGCTCGTTTGCTGCCCGTAGTAGTTAGTGCGCTCCAAGAACTTGCGCCGCGCCGGGTCCATTGAAGGCAGCAGCGCCAGCCGCTGTTCAATCGCCTCCCATTCGGGCAAGGGGTAAAGGCGTGCCGCTTCGCCCGTTAAACTGGTCACGTAAAACTCCACGCCGTACTTCTCTTCAATGTACCGGCGAAAGGCCGTCGGCACTTTGAGCCGCCCCTTGGGGTCCAAGCGCGCCGTGTAATTGCCTCGTAACATTGACCTTCGCCGCCGGGTTGGATCGCCATCTGCTTAAAACTTACAGTAGAACTTTAAGCTTCGCCGCCAAGCTCAGGAAGAAAGCCCACTTTAGACCACTTTCTTCCACCCGCCGCGCATAGTACGTCGGTCTTCCAAGCGCTGTCAAGAGGAAATTTGATTTGCTCGCTTAAGCACGAAATGGTGTACTCGACGCCGTTCAACAAACGCTCGTCGCTCCATCCGCAGGCTGGTGGCAAACCGTCCGTCGATCCTGTATAGTTGCTCTCTTTGTCGTCTCCTTAGACTTAGATCGGACTGCTGATGAGCTACTCCAGTTACTTGCTCTTCGGCCTAGCGCTCGCCGCAGCGAACCTGCTCGGCGGGTTGCTAGTGACCTCCTCAGCCTCGCTGGCGCGCAACGCCCGACTTCTCCGTTTCTTGATTGCCCTCGGCGCTGGCTTCATGTTGGCAGCGATTTTCGTCGAAGTCGTTCCGGCGGCGATTGAGCTATGGCAGCGCGAGCGCGGATCTTCGCCCCACGCCGTGTTGCAAGCAACAACGCTGCTGCTTGCCGGTTACCTATTGATACATCTATTCGAACACACCATCGCGCCACACTTCCACTTCGGCGCCGAGACGCACCCTGAGCGGCTGCTCCGCCCGACGGCGGCTTACGCGGCCATTGGCGGATTATCGATTCATACATTCTTCGACGGCGTTTCGATTGCCGCCGCTTTTTCAGTCAACTTCAGGGTTGGGCTGCTAGTTTTCATCGCTGTCCTGCTGCACAAGGCGCCCGAAGGCTTCACCGCCGCCTCGATCATGCTCGCTTCGGGGCGCACGCGCCGCAAGGCACAGTGGGCCACGCTGTTGATCGGCGCGGCGACGCTGCTGGGCGTGATGAGCGTCGCCATTGCACAGGCGCACGTTTCGGCGCTGGTGGCCTACGCGCTGCCCTTTTCGGCGGGCGTGACGCTCTACGTAGCAGCCAGCGACTTGATCCCGGAAGTCAATCACATGGAAGAGAAGAACCCGCTAACGTCGGTGGTCGTCTTCGTCGGCGTCGCGCTCTTTTACCTGCTGCACGCGCTCGTCGGCGAACGTTGATTTGCTGAATTCATGCGCGCGCTGAACGCAATCCCGCTTCACCGAAGCGGGCCGAAGAAGCCCGCCTTGCCGCACGTGCCTGCGACGGATCTTGATTGAACTGGACCAAGCCGATGTGAGACGAGTTGCAACGTTCGCGCCCACGTAGCAGCTTTGCGACTTGATCTTGGCTATGCCGGGCATTTCGCCGCGAGCAGTGTCGGTTTGCAACGAGTCTTTAGCTAACCGGACCAGAACGTCCACTGGCCGGGCAAGCGGCGACGTTTGAAGCGCTTTCTGTTTTATGCCAGGCCGATTGAATCGAGTTCGCTCGCACTGGCCAGTCCGGTTGACGAAAAGCCCTGTTAGCTTTGACCCGTTTAGCGCCCGACGATGCGAGTTCTCCTTCGTCGGATGGATTACAGTGAAGAGTTCTCTTCGGCCTTTTTGGCGACTCGCTCCAGACGAGCGTAGGCGACTGGTCCAGCGCCTCCGCGAGCGCGCGCTCTCTTTCTGTGTCCGCGCTGAAGAACTGCCGCAAGAGACGTGCTTATCGGCGGATTTGCTGCTATATTCTTTTGGCGATGCGCCGAATTCGCGCCTTTCCGCTCGCCCTGCTCCTTGCGTTCGGGCTGCAGCTTGCAGCGCGCGCGCAACGGGCCGAGCTTCCCTCGCCGGTCGGTTACGTCAACGATTTTGCTGGAGTCATAGACCAACCGACCAGAGAGCGCCTTGAAACCATTTTGCGCAACCTCAAAGCACGCGCTGACATCGAGTTCGCCGTCGTCACCGTGCGGACCACAGGCGACGAAGACATCTTCGATTATTCGTTACGACTGGCCCGCACTTGGGGCATCGGTTCGCCCGAGGGTGAGAAGAACGGTCTGTTGTTGCTCATCGCCGTCGATGATCGAAAGTACTTCATTCAGGTGAGCCGCCACTTGGAAGGCGATCTCCCCGACGGGCTCGTCGGCGAGATCGGGCGGCGCATGCGCCCGTACTTTCGCCAAGGCCAGTATGGCGAAGGGATCATGGTGGCGGTGCAAGGGATCATCGCGACCTTGGCTGAAAAACGTGGCTTCGACATGGAAGGGATCGATCGAAGCCAAGCTTATCGAGCGTCCGAGCGAAGAACCGAGGGGCAACCTCTTTCGGTCTTTTCTCTTTGCGCCATCGTTTTTCTGATCTTCTTTCTGCTGCTCATCGCCGGCGGACCGCTCAGCGGTTGCTTGTCTCTGCTCTTTCTCGGGCGCTCGTTCGGCAGCGGAAGCCGCATCCGCCGTTCAACTGGATGGACTTGGGGCGGCGGCGGTTTCAGCGGATGGGGCGGTGGCGGCGGTTTCGGCAGCGGCGGCGGTTTCGGCGGCTTTGGCGGCGGCGGCGATTTCGGCGGCGGCGGTGCTGGTGGCAGTTGGTGATAGGACCGGAGGCTGGACCGAAGTTTGCGGAAACTATTTCGATGATGGACCGATCATGAGCGCTCGCGTTGATAACATCCTGCGCGGTTTCGTCGAAGATCTGAGCGAGACGCATAGCACCAATCTCGTCTCGGTGGTCCTATATGGCTCCG
>NZ_PSLQ01000004.1:22192-49450 GCF_040289685.1 Pyrinomonas sp. | reverse complement strand
GCTGCGTTCGGCGGCCGACGTTTTCCCCATCGAATTCCGCCACATGGAACGCGCGCGGCGCGTGCTCTACGGAAGCGATCCGTTCGTAGGCATCACGATCTCGGACGCGAACTTGCGCCATCAAACCGAGTACGAACTCCGAAGCAAACTCATTCAACTTCGCCGCCACTACGTGCCGGCATCGAACTCGGCCGAGCGCCTGTGTGCGCTGATGGCGGAAAGCTTTTCGAGCGTGGCGGCGCTGCTTGTGCCCGCGCTCATCCTGAGCGGCGAGAAGAACCCGCCTGTGGTCAAACGCGAGCTCGTCCAACTCGCCGTTGAACGTTTCGCGCTGGACCGCGCGACCTTCGACGCGCTGCTCGAACTGCGCGCGCGCACAACGAGCGACCTTGATCTCGCCGAAGCTGAACGGCTATTCGCAGCATATCTTGCGCAACTCGAACGTCTCATCGCCGCCGTTGACTCCTTGAGAGCGACGACGGGAGATGCGACGTGAAACCGGACCAACGAACCGACGACGATTGAAACGCCAGCGGGGATCATTCGACAACACTTCGCACCGTGAGGGAGAGAATCAAGATGAAGAAGAAACATTTCGCGCTGCTCGCTGCCATCGCTTTGATCGCGCTCGCCAACAGTGGCTGCGGCTACAACACTCTGGTCGAAAAGCAACAGAACGTGCGGGCTAAGTGGGCCAACGTCGAGGCGACCCTGCAACGACGCGCTGACTTGATCCCTAATCTGGTCGCCGCCGCACAAATGGCCGGCATACAAGAGCAGGAAGTCTTCGGCCAAATCGCCCAAGCGCGGTCGCAATTGCTCAACGCGACGCAGGGCGATCCGCAAAACCGCACGCCCGAACAACGCGAGCAGATCATTCAAGCCAACCAAAATCTCAGTTCCGCGCTCGGGCGGCTTCTCGTGCTCGTTGAAAACTATCCGACGCTCCGTTCCAATGAGAGCTTCTTGAAACTTCAAGACGAGATCGCCGGGACGGAGAACCGCATCGCCGTCGCGCGACAGGATTACAACGCAGCGGTGCAGGATTACAACACGACGCGCAACCAGTTCCCGATGGTCTTGGTTGCTGGCCTCTTCGGCTTCAAGGAGGAGCCCTACTTCCGCGCTGAGGAAGGGGCGCGCGAAGCGCCGCGCATCGACCCGAACGCGTTGCGCCGCAACAACGCCAACAGCAACGCGCGTTGACGTAGCCAGTCGGCGCACAGCTCCTATCTCTTCCAAAGGGAACCGCGTCGAGCGCCCTCTTTCTTCGAAGGGAAAGACGTCGAGCGCGTTGTCTTTCCTCTTTTCAAGGGCATCGGAGTAGGAGAGGCGATGAGCGAACGCCTACTCGGCTCGACCGGAAGAGACCAAAAGGCAAAAGCGCTTCGCGCTCATCTTCAACCGAAGATCGGAGTTCGCACTTGAAGACGCGACGGGACTTTGAGAACGCAGCTCAATCGCTCAGGGGACGCACGGAAGAAGCGGCGACACCGAAAGGCCGTGATTGGCGCAAGGAAGCGCTTCGCCGCAAATTGTGCGAAAACCATCGCTGCAGCGATGAGAACAGAACGCCGTTTATCTGGTGCGATCGATGTCGAGTTCAAAAGCCGCGCGCGCTGCACATCGCGCAATGATCGCAAGGCTTGCCGCCGGGTTCGAGGTTGCAGATCTTCTCCCGTTGAAGAAAATCGACGAGTTCAGCGACGGCCTCGCCGACCTCGAATCGTTCTTGACTCGGGTGAGAGATATAGGACGAAGCGCGTTGGCTTGACCGGACCGGTTCGGCAGCTTGCGTTGTTTGGATCGGGCTAGCGGGTTCGACGGCTGGCGTCGAGCGTGCTTCGATTCGCGCCTCGATGCGAGCCAATCGCTGCTCGATCTTGGCGAGAGCAGCGCGCAAAGCCGAAAGGTCGTCTGCAGGCGCAGGGCGCTCCTCGTCCAAGCGTCGCGCGATGCGTTCGGCCACGGCGCGAATTTCCCGCTCATCCATCATAGCGTTTGCTCCTGCGACAGCAGATCGATCCGATCAACGACGCCGACGATTGCCGAATCAATGGCGGCGCCAGCACGCCCCGTCGCCACCACCGATGCGCTCCAACCTTCTTGTACGACGAGCACCGTATCGCCCACGCCAGCGTCCACCGCATCGAGCGCCAGCAACGTCGCGCCCGTCTCTTCGCCTTCGGGCGTGATCGGTTGACAGATCATGATGCGCGCGCTGGCGTAACGATCGTTCTTCTGCGTGGCGACCACCGAACCGATAACCCGCGCGAGAATCATTTACGCTTTCCCTTCACGACGTGCGCCGGCGAATCGACGATGCCGACGATGGTGCAATCGGTCGGCGTATCCTCACGCTCGAACGGGAAGCTCGCCTCTTTGCCGCGACACCAGAAGACGAGTTCGCCGATGCCGGCGCCGACGGCATCGAGCGCGACGAGCGGTCTTCCTTGCGGGCGCAGATCTGCATCAAGCGTCTGGATGACGAGCAGCTTGCGCCCTTCAAGCGCCTCGTTCTTCTGCGTAGCGACCACCGTACCGATGACGCGTGCAAGTTGCATGGGAGAAGTTCTCTAAGCGCTTCTTGTCCTTCGTCGCCGCACAAGCGGCGATGATGGCGCGCGAGCTCCATGCTCTTCCGATCGCTTTCAATCGGCGATGAAATCGACCGTATCGACCACGCCGATGATCGCGGCATCAACGGGCGTATCTTTCATGCCCTGTGCTAGGCGCGCGCTTGAGCCCGAAACCACAAGCACGCGCTCGTGAAAGCCGGCGCCGACGGTATCAACAGCGACCAAGTAGCCGCTTCCATCCGACCCATCGAGATTAAGCGGGCGAACGATGAGCAGTTTGCGCCCTTCGAGCTTCGGATCCTTCTGCGTCGAGACGACGGTGCCGAGGATGCGCGCGATGATCATCCGCCTTGGTAGTTGAAGCTGACGGGCAAGTTCTCGTCCACGCTCGCGTGTGGACGCGGAATGACGTGAACGCTGACTAGTTCGCCCACGCGCCGCGCGGCAGCGGCACCAGCATCGGTGGCCGCCTTGACCGCCGCCACGTCGCCGCGCACGATGGCGGTGACGAATCCGGCGCCGATCTTTTCGTAACCGACGAGCGTGACGTTGGCCGCTTTGACCATAGCATCTGCCGCCTCGATCATCGCCACTAGGCCTTTGGTCTCAACCATGCCAAGCGCTTCCATATCTCTTCTCCTTGAAAACGGTCTCCTTTCCGCCCAAAAGATTGTAACTCAACTCGCGCCTTGAACGCGACGCGGCAGAATGTACTTCAAACGCGCGGCGCTTGACAAACCGCGAGATCAGATGACCTGTGCCCATGCTTCATTGAGCGCTGCAATGAGACGCGCGACATCGCCAGCCGTATTGAAGAAATGCGTGGCGACGCGAAAGCCTTCGGGCTTTTCCGTGACGGCAATGCCGCGCGCTTTCAGGTGTGCGACCACGCGCGTCGGTTCAGCCGCAGCTACCAAAGTCTCTGCCGAACGCGCTTCGCCCGCTGGTGAAAGGACGCGCCATCCGGCTCGCTCCAATTCGCGCGTCAAATGTTGGTTCAAGGCGAGGGCGCGTTCCGCCACACGCTCCGTGCCGAGACCGAGGAGATATTCAGCCGCTTTGCCGAGCGCGAAGATGCCGGCAAAATGTGGGCAGCCGATTTCGGCTCGTGCCGCCGCATCGCCGCGCGGGTTGCAACGGTCGTTGCGCATGGCGAACGGCTCGTGCACGCTCATCCAACTGATGGCGCGCGGTGCGGCGCGCGCCATCACGCGCCGACTTAAATAGACGAACCCGACGCCGTAACCCGCACACATCCACTTGTGTCCCGTTGCGCACAGCGCATCGATGCGCATGCGTTTGACATCGAGCGGCAGCACGCCCGCCGATTGGCTGGCGTTGACGACCAGCCAATGATCCCCTTTAGCGCGACCGATCTCGAACAGGTCGGCGCGCGCGCCGTTTGAGTATTGCACGTGGCTGATGGAGATGATGGCGGTTCGCTTGGTCATCGCGTCACGGATCGCTTCGGCGGTGAGGCAGCCATCGGGCGTCGCGGCGAAATGGACCGCCATGCCGCGATGCAACCACGGAATGGTGGAGACTGGAAACTCCAGCTGGCACGAGATAACTTCGCCTACGCCCTCGAGCGCATCCACGATCAGGTTCATGCCCGTCGAAGTGTTGGTAGTGAAGGCGATTTCGTCCGGATCGGCATTGATCACACGCGCGACTTTCTGGCGCGCCTCTTCGATCTGTTCGCGCCACTCGAACCACCGCGCGTCGCCGCTTGTCAGCATGTCTTGATAGAAGCCAGTGGCCGCTTCGGCGACGGGGCGCGCCACCGGTCCGGCGGCGGCGCTGTTTAGATAAACGAGCCGCTCCGTCACCGGAAAATCGCTCCTGACTCTTTCCCAATCGATGATCCTGTCGCTCAATTCACACCTCTCGTTTGGCCGGCTTACCAGCGCTTCTAATTTCGCCGTGCGATCTGATTGCGACCAACTCCGGCTTCGCTCAATGGAGGAGGGTCGAAACCAACATCGCGCGCCGGCGCGGCTTGACCTCGCTCGGTTTCAAGACTATCTTCGCTTCTGCCCTCGCGTCCAGCGTTCGGCGAAGAGCATGGTGCAGATGTGCCTCTTCCCGCTGGGTTTTAAGAGCGTCTCGACAAGACGACGATCATGTCTCAACAAAACGTCGCATCGTTGCCAGCATGGACCATCGCTGGTCACATCGAACCGCAAAGAGGGCATCTCGCCATCAATGGGGTGGACGCCATTGAACTGGCGAAGCAGCATGACACGCCGCTCTTCGTCTTCTCCGAACCGCGTATTAGCGAGAACATCGCGCGGTTGAAACGCGCCGCGCAGCGGGCGAGTCGCCCGATTCGCTTCTGTTATGCCTCCAAAGCCAATTCGCTCATGGCCGTTCTCGGCGTCGTCCGCGATGCGGGGATCGACATCGAAGTGAACAGCGGCGGCGAACTCTACAAAGCGCTGCGCGCCGGATTCCGTCCCGATCAGATCGTCTTCAACGGGACGAGCAAAACAGAAAGCGAGATCAACCAAGCGGTCGAAGCCGGCATCTACGCCATCAACGTCGATTCGATCTACGAGATCGAACTCGTCCTGAAATCAGCGCGCATGTTGGGCAGTCGAGCGCGCATCGCATTGAGGCTCGTGCCCGAAGTTGAAACGCGCTCGCACCCGGGGTTGCAAACGGCGCTGCTCACCTCGAAGTTCGGCATCTCGGCGGCGGAGGTTGACACCGCTTTCAGCCGCGCTCTTGCTCATCCAGAGCTGGTCCACCTTTGCGGCCTACACATTCACGTCGGCTCACAAACGCCCGACGTCGAGCCGTTTGCGCGCGCTTTCGAAGTCATCTGGCGACATCTCGTCGCCGTTCATCACGCGACCGGCCACATGATCGAACACATCAACCTCGGCGGCGGCTTTCCGGTCAACTATCTGCGCGACCGCGCGCAAGCCGAGGCGCTGCCCGCACACGAACGCGAAATGTTCGCAGCCGATCTCGATCCGGCGGACGTGGTCGATGAAGTGTTGCGCGTTGCGCGGCGCGAGGCAGAGAAAGCGCAGGCCGAACATCTGTTCGATCGTCTGACTTTGCTGTTCGAACCGGGACGCAGCATCGTCGCCGATGCCGGCGTGCTGCTGACCGCGGTGCGCAACATCAAGCGCCGCCCCGAAACGGGCGATACATGGCTGTTGACCGACGCCGGATTTAACCTCTTGCTCTCGATGAGCACCTACCACTGGTACTATCAATTGATCAGCGCCGCACGCGCCGACGCGCCGCATGACGCGCCGTACAAAGTGGCCGGTCCGCTCTGCGACTCGGGCGACGTCTATTTCGATATCGAGCGTCAGGGGCGCCTTCCGGACTACCGTTTGTTGCCACGCGACGTGCGCCCCGGTGAATTGCTCGCGCTTCTCAATGCAGGCGCCTACACAGTCGCGCAGATGTTCCCTTACAACGGACGCCCGCTACCAGCCGTGGTCATGGTGCGCGGCGATGGGCGCAGCGAACTGATTCGTCGGCGCGATTCTTACGAAGACCTGCTGATGAACGAGGTTTGGTGTTGAATCAACGCTGACAGCGCCTTTGGCGCGTTAGCTTGCCGACGCTCGTTGAAAGAGGCTCTGCCACCACGCAACGTCGGCTTCTACCTCTCCTCTTTGCGCGTCGGCTAGAGTTCCAACCGCCGGAGACTTCGGCGCGCGGATGGCCTCTCGCCGCGCAAGCGATTCGTCGCCTCGTGACGCGGCGCGTTGAAAGCGCTTCTTCGAGCTGAGACGAAGCGACGCAACCTTGAGAGATGTGCAACATCGATGAGCAACAATTCGACCTCGATCACGCTCGTTCGCGGCCTTGGTCTGATCGCCGCCATTTCCATCGTCGTCGGCAACGTCATCGGCACTGGCGTCTTCCTGAAAGCGCGCGTGATGACCTGCAACGTCGAGACGCCCGGCATGGTCCTGACGGTCTGGGTCGTTGCCGGATTGCTTAGCTTGGCCGGGGCACTCACCTACGCGGAACTGGCTGCGATGATGCCACATGCCGGCGGCGAGTACGTCTTTTTGCGTGAATCCTACGGGTCGCGGTTGGCCTTTCTCTATGGCTGGATGCAGATCTTCATCGCCAAGACCGGCTCGCAAGCCTCGGTTGCGGTCGCTTTCGCCATCTTTCTGAACGTTCTGACCGGTGGCGCGCTCGACCGCGAAATCTTCGCGTTGGATCTGTTCGGATGGCGGCTTCCTTTCGGGCGCGTGCAGATCGTCGCACTGGGAATAATCGCGTTGCTGACTGCCGTCAACTGCGCGGCAGTGGTAGTTAGCGGTTGGGTGGCAACCTTCTTGACGGTGATCAAAATCGCGCTCGTTCTCGGCGTCGGATTGGGCGCTTTTCTCTTCGCGCCGGGCGACTTCGCGCACTTCGGCATGAGCAACGCGGGCGGCACATGCGACGGCGTCGAACCGGCGGCGCGCGCTGGTCTCGCCGGCTTCAGCGCTGCCATGCTCGGCGCGCTTTGGGGCTACGACGGATGGAACAACGTCACGCTCGTCGCCGGCGAGGTCAAGAATCCGCAGCGCGACATTCCGCTCGCGCTCATCGGCGGAACGAGTCTCATCATACTGCTCTACGTCTTCGTCAACGCGGCCTATTTCTACGCGCTCACACCGACGGAAGTGGCGAGCGTGTCGCCCAACTCGTCGGTGGCGACCGAAGTAACCAGTCGGTTTCTCGGTTCTCTCGCCACGGGACTCATCGCCGCCGCCTTGATGGCCTCGTCCATCGGCACGCTGCACACTTCGATCTTGACGGGCGCGCGCGTCCCCTTTGCGATGGCCCGCGATGGACTATTCCTTCAAAGCCTCGCCAAGCTCTCAGCGCGCAGCCGCGTCCCCATCGGCGCGCTCATCGCGCAAGCCATCTGGGCCGGTTTGCTGGCGCTCTCCGGCTCATTCGATACGCTGACCGACTACGTCATCTTCGGTTCATGGATCTTCTACGGATTGACAACCAGCGCCGTCTTCGTCTTAAGGCGTCGCCGTCCTGACGTTCCGCGTCCATATCGCGCTTGGGGCTATCCGGTGGTGCCTGCGCTCTTCCTCGTCGTCACGGCATGGCTGCTCGTGATGACGTTGAAGACGGCGCCGCTTCGCTCGTTCATCGGATTGGGGTTGATCGCTCTTGGACTTCCGGTCTATTGGTACATCACGCGACGGCATGCAGCGCGCGAGCCGGAGAAGATCTTCGCCGATCCGAAGTGATCTGCACAGCAAAGCGGCGCGCACCATAGCCTCCGTCGTCGCCTATTAGCGCTCCTCGGTGGCCCTCGACGCCTTTGCGCGCCGCCCGCCGTGCGAAGCGCTCGTGAGGGGGTCGCGCCAGAGAGTTGACTTTTGCGCAACCGACGACTCAAACTTCTTCGCGACTATTTTCGAGGAGAAGAACCGGTGGCAGCACCGAACATCGAGACCATCGCACAACTAGCCAAACGTCGCGGCTTCGTCTTTCCGTCAGCCGAGATTTACGGCGGACTGGCCAGCGCTTGGGACTACGGACCGCTCGGCGTGGAGATTTCAAACAACGTCAAGCGCGCGTGGTGGCGCTGGATGGTTTACGAGCGCGATGACATCGAAGGGTTGGATTCGGCGATCATCCTGAACCGTCTGGTCTGGAAGTACTCCGGCCATGAAGATACCTTCAGCGATCCACTGGTCGATTGCCGCGACTGCAAAAGCCGCTTGCGCGCCGACAAACTGGAGAACGCTTCGGGTCTGCCCATCGAACAAGCGATCGCGGCGCGACTCGTCAAGTGTCCCAACTGCGGCTCGACTGATTTGACCGAGCCGCGTCCGTTCAATTTGATGTTCCGCACACAGGTTGGACCAGTTGCAGCGGAAGATGATCCTTCGGCGCTGGCTTACCTTCGGCCCGAAACGGCGCAAGGCATCTTCATCAACTTTTTGAACGTGCAACGGACGGCGCGGCGTAAACTCCCGTTCGGCATCGCGCAGATCGGCAAATCTTTTCGCAACGAAGTCACGCCCGGCAATTTCATCTTCCGCACGCGCGAGTTCGAGCAGATGGAGATGGAGTATTTCGTTCGCCCGGGCGAGGATGAGCGGTGGCATGATTACTGGATCGAGCAGTGCTTCAACTGGTACGTCGGTCTCGGCTTGGATCCGAAGAATCTCCGCCTTTACGAACAACCGCCCGAAGAACTGGCCCACTATTCCAAACGCACGGTGGACATCCAGTACCGTTTCTTCCCCGAACGAGCACAGGAAGAAAAGCAGTGGGACGAACTGATGGGCATCGCCAACCGGACCGATTTCGATCTGCGCGCTCACTCCAAAGGGCCGGTTGATGCGGAGGGCAAACGCCTCAATCCGGATTCGACCGAGGATCTATCCTATTTCGACGAAGCGACGCGCGAACGTTTCTACCCTTACGTGATCGAACCGGCGGCAGGAGTCAACCGCTCCGTGCTCGCCTTCTTGATGGACGCTTACACGGAGAAAGAGAGCGAACGCGGCGAAAAGCGCATCGTGCTTCGGCTTCATCCGGAGCTGGCACCGATCAAGGTGGCCGTGTTGCCGCTCGCCAAGAACAAGCCGGAGATCGTGCGTTTGGCCAAAGAGATCAAGCGAATGCTGCAACCGGCGATGCGCACTGTTTACGACGATACGGCGGGCATCGGCAAACTCTACGCACGACAGGACGAGATCGGAACGCCTTATTGCGTCACCGTCGACCACCAATCGCTAGAAGATGAAGCCGTCACAGTGCGCGACCGCGACACGTGGCAGCAAGTGCGCGTCAAGGTTTCTGAACTCGAAGCGCACCTCAAAAAACGCTTGAATATCAAGTGCTAGAAAGATGCGCTGCCGCCCGTCGCGCGAAAATGGTCTTTGGAAGAATCGCTTGCAGCTCAGCTATCGGAAAGCCGACGACGGCGGAACACGCTTTGGAGCGTTGAAATGGCAGTTTTCAAAAAGCTGAATCAACAGACGGAATCGCGCCTTCTGCTCGAAGCGAGCGAAGAGGTAGCGCTTCCTCCGGCTGAAGTGGACGCTGGCGCTGTCGTCATGCAATTCGAGCAATGGCGTCCGTTCATCGCTGAACTGCTCGAAGAGTTGCGTGCCGGAACGACCGCGGAGCCGGTGCCCGTGATGAACGACGAAGCGACTTTCGCCGTGCACGGGCGCACGCGCACCTTCTGGGTGAAGATATGGCACGCTTCGGCTGAACGAACGCGCATCGAACGGGTGCAGGTGCTAAGCTGCTTGCCCCTCGCGCGCGGCGTTCAGGTCATCGCCGGCCCACCTTTCGACGAAGATGAAGCGGAAGACGAGGATGAAGAAACCGGGTACGAAGAAGACGAGTAACGAACCGTTTCTCTGGGCCTTTGCGATTTGACGGTCTTCGCGTTCGAGATTTGGCGGCGAGATGAGTCGGAAGCAGATCAACCAAACCGAACGGCAAATGAAAAATGCGTTGCTCGTGCGCGCGCTGCTTCTTCCGACCGTTCTTCTCACTGCCGCCTTGTTCGGCGGCTTACGCATCGCGGGCGAAAATTTGACGACGCTCTTTCTTCCGCCGCCGCTCATCGCGCTGCTGCTCGCCTCGTTGCTTCTGCTCCTGTTCATCCGCGGGCGTTTGATCGAACTTCGCGATTGGTTCTCATACGAGTTTTCGACGACGACCAATCTCTCGCACGCGCTCACGCTGCTAGCGCTCTTCTTCGCTTCAGCGCAAGCCTTCAACGCCGTGCTGCCTGAACGCGGCTTCTTTCATTGGCTTCTCTCCTTCTTCCTCTTGTGGACGCTATGGAACAACTTGTTCGCGCCGTTCGACGCGCGGCGGTTGCTACGCAGCCTTGCCGTTCTATTCGGCACCGCCTTTTTGCTCAAACACTTACTGCTCGCCAATCTCGGCTCACCTGAAGGCGGTTGGCTCAAACGCATTGCAAGCGCGCTTCTTGAAGGTGCAACGCTCGGAACGGTGGAAACCGAACGCTTCGCTCCAGCCACCGGCTACATCGCCTTTTTCGCCGTTGCGCTGTACATCGTCGGGCTCATCTTGATAGCGCTGCAACCCAGAACTGACGAACGAGGACGCGAGACGGCGACGCCGCTGCCGAAACATGACGGACCGCCAGCGGGTCTGCTCGATCAGTGAAACGGCGCAAGGCAGCGCGACTCGAAGTCGCCCTCGTGCGGGACGTGCATCGCTCAATCGGCGAAGCGGTCCAACGAGCTACTGAACGTGTGCAGTCCAGACTCGGCAACCTAGAAGTCCGTAACCGTTCTGGGAGAAGTAGCCCGGAAAACCGCAGAGCGTATATCACGGCACCACTTGCGCGCGCGTGAGTTATCAGGCGAAAGCGAACGCGCATTTGTTTGATTGCAGGCTCATGTGGTAACTTTCCGGCTCGCTTCTTGAAGCACAAGGCATCTTCTGCTGATGCCGAGCAAGGAATGAGGAGGGCGGCCTTCCAACGAGGGGGGATGCTATGAGCACGGCGACTGCTTTGCAACTGATGTGCGATGGACTGCGCGCCAACGTCGATGCGATCACACTCACTTGGGTGCAACGAGTCAAGCGTAATCCAGAGATCGAATCGGATGAAGATTTAACTCTTTCGCAACTGGTAGATCACATCCCGGAGATGATCGAGGAGATCTGCGATCTGTTGACGCAAGAGGAGGATTTGGACTTCGAGAAGATTCGCGCTGCGACCAAGCATGGGTTCATGCGTTCGGCGGAAGGCTACTCCTTGAGCGAACTGCTGCGCGAACTGGAGCTGCTGCGCGATTGCATCTTCGGTTTTCTCGCCGACTACATCGCCGACAAGCGCCTTTCATCGCAAGACGCGGTGCGCGCGCTGCGCCGCATCAATCGCTATTTCAGCGATGATGTGCTATTCGTCGTCGATCACTACTTGAAACGCAGCGAAAATCCACGGCTGACATCGGGATAGCGAGGTTTGCGTCTGTCCGAACCAAAAGAGCGTGAGATTGAGCTTCGTCATGCGTCGGAGCCGTTGGTTTTCGTCATCGACATCGGCTCATCCAGCGTTCGCGCGTCGCTCTTTGATGCGTGCGGACGCGAGATACAAGCGACGCAGGCCAAAAGGTCTTGGGGCTTCCGCGCGAGCCAAGAGGGCGCCTCTGAGATCGCTGCCGAAGAGCTTTTCGCAACGGTCACGTCCACCGTGGACGAGGCGCTTCGGCTCGTGCCGCGCGAGCTTCGCTTTGCTGAAGTCGCCATCTCCTGTTTCTGGCACAGCCTCGTTGTCCTCGACGACGCGGGGCGCGCGTTGACGCCGGTTCTGGGTTGGGCCGACACGCGCGCACGCGCAGCCGCCGCTCTGCTACGCGCGCGACTGGACGAAGCGGAAACGCATCATCGCACGGGTTGCCGGTTCCATCCGAGCTATTGGCCAGCGAAGATCCTATGGTTGCGCGAGCAGCGAGAAGAGATCGTCAGGCGCGCAGCAAGGTTCGGTTCGTTCAGCGAGTTCCTGACTGGACGCTTGTTGGACCGCTCGGTGATGAGCGTTTCGATGGCGGCAGGGACGGGGCTGTTCGACCAACACCGTTGCGTTTGGGATGAGCGGTTGATCGCTGCACTCGGATTGCGTCGAGAATCTTTCCCAAAGGTGGAAGATACGCGCGAAGCGATCGCACGTCTTGCGCCCGAATGGTCCGCGCGCTGGCCGCAGTTAAGCGAGGCGCGTTGGCATGCCCCGTTCGCCGATGGGGCGACGAGCAACATCGGCGAGAACTGTTCAACGCCAGAACGAGCCGTCATAATGATCGGCACGTCGGGGGCGATGCGCGTTCTATTCGAGGGGAAGCCGCCTCGCTCGCTGCCTTTGGGTCTGTGGTGTTATCGCTTGGATGGCAGAAGAGTGGTCGTCGGCGGAGCGCTCTCTGATGGCGGAAACTTGCGCGAGTGGTTGAGCCGTTCGCTAGCGCTCGAAGCGACAACGCTGGAAGAGGGACTCGCACAGCTTGCGCCCGACGAACACGGCTTGACTGTGCTCCCTTTCTGGTCCGGCGAACGGAGCACGGGGTGGCACGCCGAAGCGCGCGGAGCGATTCTCGGGTTGTCCATGCGCACGCGTCCGATTGACATCGCGCGCGCAACGCTCGAAGCCGTCGCCTATCGCTTCGCTGCCATCGCCGACCACTTGCGCGCGCTTTTCCCCGTCTCGCAGATCGTCGCTTCGGGCGGCGCGTTGCAAAACTCGCCGTTTTGGGCGCAACTGCTCGCCGACGTCTTCGCGCATCCGGTCGAGCTTTCGCGCGTGCGCGAAGCTTCGAGTCGCGGCGCGGCTCTGCTCGCGCTCGAAGCGTCGGGGATGCTGTCGCTTCGCGGCCCATCGCCGACGATCGCCCGTCGGTTCGTCCCAGATCAAGATCGCGCCGCGCGCTACGCCGCCGCGCGTGCACGACACGAACGGCTCTACCGTCTGGTGCTTGAAAGCCAGACGGCTTAATCAGCGGCAAGCAAATGCGCAAAGCTGGTTACATGCTTGAAGCTGAGACGCAGCTTCTGCTATGGCGAGCAAACGAGTAAAGGTGCATACGTATTCGGGGATGGAGGTTTTGGATCAACGGCGCTTGCCGAAACCGCGACCGGCAAACATTCCGTTTGAGTTCGTGAGTCGGGATTTTGGATGATCTTCGAGGGAGAGGAAGAAGTGGGCACTGCAACGCAAACGACCGCACTCGATCAACTTTGTATCAACACGATTCGCACGTTGGCGCTCGACGCCGTCCAGCAAGCCAAATCGGGTCATCCGGGCTTGCCGATGGGCGCCGCGCCGATGGCCTATGTCCTGTGGACGCGTTTCCTTCGCCATAATCCGCGCAACCCTAAGTGGGCCAATCGCGACCGATTCTTGCTCTCTGCAGGGCATGGCTCGATGCTCCTTTACGCGCTCCTTTATTTGACCGGTTACGACCTTTCGCTCGACGAAATCAAACGTTTCCGCCAGTGGGGTTCGAAAACGCCAGGCCACCCGGAGAACGCGCTGACGCCGGGCGTCGAAATCACGACCGGGCCGCTCGGCCAAGGATTTGCCAACGGCGTCGGCATGGCCATTGGTCAGGCTCATCTAGCCGCGCGGTTCAATCGCCCCGATTTCCCGCTGCTCGACCATCACATCTACGCCATCGTCTCCGATGGCGACTTGATGGAAGGCGTCGCTGCAGAGGCCGCTTCGCTTGCCGGACACCTCAAACTCGGTAAACTCATCTACCTCTACGACAACAACCGCGTGACCATCGACGGCTCGACCGATCTCGCTTTCACCGAAGATGTCGTTCGGCGTTTCGAAGCCTACGGCTGGCATACGCAAACGGTGGAAGACGGCAACGATCTGGAATCGATTGAACGTGCCATACGCGAAGCGCAAGCCGCGACCGATCGCCCGTCGCTCATCTCGGTTCGCACGATCATCGGCTATGGGCTTCCAACGCAAGGGACGCACAAAGCGCACTCGGATCCGCCGGGCGAAGAAGCCGTGCGGGAAGCGAAACGTCGGCTCGGCTGGCCCGAAGATCGAACCTTCTATGTGCCGGAAGAGGCGCTGGCCCACTTTCGCAAAGCCGTCGAACACGGCGCGCAGCTTGAAGCCGAGTGGAACGCGCTCGTTGAAGAGTACGGACGCGCCTATCCGGAGCTGGCACGCCAGTGGCGGCTCTTTATGAGCGGCGAATTGCCTGAAGGTTGGGAGAAGGACCTTCCAAGCTTCGAAGATGCTAAACCGATGGCAACGCGGCAAGCTTCAGGCGAAGTGCTCAACGCGATCGCGCCATCCCTTCCGATGCTTATCGGCGGATCGGCTGACCTGACCGGCTCGAACAACACGGAGATCAAATCGAGCCGCGATTTTCAAGCTGGATCATACGACGGGCGCAACATCCATTTCGGCGTGCGCGAGCACGCGATGGGCGCGTGCTTGACCGGCATCAGTCTGAATGGCGGGTTGATCCCTTTCGGCGGGACGTTCCTCGTCTTCTCCGACTACATGAAGGCTTCGATTCGTCTCGCCGCCCTATCGGAAGCGCAAGTCATCTACATCTTCACGCACGATTCAATCGGTTTGGGCGAAGATGGACCGACACATCAACCGGTCGAACAGCTCGCGGGCTTGCGCGCCGTTCCGCACCTTTACGTCATCCGTCCGGCTGATCCACACGAGGTGCGCGAAGCGTGGCGCGTCGCCATCTTGCGCCGCCGTGCGCCGACGGCGCTGGCGCTCTCACGGCAAAAAGTCCCCATCATAGATCGTCAGCGCTACGCCTCAGCAGAAGGGTTGCGATGCGGCGCTTACATCTTGGCCGAAGCCGAAGATGAACGTGGCGAGCGCGCAGCGCCTGAGTTGATTCTGATCGCCACGGGATCAGAGGTCCATCTTGCGCTCGAAGCGCGCGAAGATTTGCAACGGGATGGCATTCGCACGCGCGTCGTCTCTTTCCCTTGTTGGGAGCTATTTGAAGATCAGGATGAAAGCTACCGCAACGAAGTCCTGCCGCCGCACGCGACGGCGCGATTGGCGATCGAAGCTGGAGCGCGTCTGGGTTGGGATCGCTACATCGGACCACAGGGCGACGTCATCAGCTTGGATCGCTTCGGCGCCTCGGCTCCGGGCGAAGTGGCCATGCGCGAACTAGGATTCAGCGTCGAAAACGTCATCGCACGCGCACGTCGCGTGCTCGACAAAGCGAGATAGTCGCGGGCGTTTTATAGAAGGGAGGATAGCTCGCCGAAGCTCCTCGTTTCAAACGACTGGCTTTGGATTTCCATCTTTCTCGAGACCGAAGATCGCTGAACGCTGTTCTCAAGCGGCATGGGGTGGGAGAACTGACGGCGAAATGAGTTCCGTTCCAAGTGATGCGATCAAAAGCGAAACCTTTAAAAGGGCGACGAGGATGAAGATCGCTGTTGGCGCTGATCATGCTGGAGTGCCGCTCAACGAGCGGGTCATCGAAGCGCTTCGCGCCGCTGGGCATGACATCTTAGATTTCGGCACGCACGACGCATCGCAACCGGATGACTATCCGGACTATGCGCGCATGGTCGGCGAAGCGGTGCGCACCGGGCAGGCCGAACTCGGCATACTCGTTTGCGGGAGCGGCGTCGGCGCTTGCGTCGCGGCGAACAAGCTGCGCGGCATCCGCGCCGCGCTTTGCAGCGACACCTATTCTGCCCGTCAATCGCGCGAGCATGACGATTGCAACGTGCTTTGCCTCGGCGCGCGCGTCATCGGCGTAGAGCTCGCACTGGAGATCGTGCGCGCTTTCGTCGGCGCGCGCTTCACCGGCGAAGAACGACATCTTCGCCGTCTGCGAAAGGTGATGGAGATCGAAGAGCGCGAAAGCCGTCTTTGACCCCTTTCGGCAGGCCCGTTATCTTCCGACACGCGCTGAAGACGCGCTTCAACATCCTTGTCGGGCACGGGTGAGGGACAAGTTTCATCGCGCGGCGCCGCCCGATCGCAGCCTATGCAATGCTTCAACTGGATCCGCGGCCCGCATCAACGTTTCTCCGACGAGAAAAGCGCGGTAGCCCATCCGGCGCAAAGCGGCGATTTCACCCGCGTCGCCGATGCCGCTTTCGCTGACGAGCAACACGCCGTCGTTTGAAGCGGCGCGTCGGGCGATTCGAACCGAAGTTTCGAGCGAAACGTCGAACGTGCGCAGATTGCGGTTGTTGACGCCGATCAAGCTCGCGCCGCAAGTGCGCGCTCGTTCGAACTCCTCGACCGTGTGGACTTCGACCAAAGCGTCCATCCCCAAGCGCTCTTCGATCACCGAGCGGAGAGCGACGAGCGAACGGTCGTCCAACGCGGCGACGATCAACAGCACGGCGTCGGCTCCGGCTACCGCCGCCTCATAGATCTGGTATTCATCGAAGATGAAGTCCTTGCGCAAGATCGGAAGCTCGACCGCAGCGCGTACAGCTCGCAGATCATCGAGCGAACCGCGAAAATAGTCCTCTTCCGTTAGAACGGAGATCGCTGCTGCTCCGCCCGCGGCGTATTTCAGCGCGAGCGCTGCGGGATCGACTTCGGCTTTGATCACCCCTTTCGATGGCGAAGCGCGCTTGATCTCAGCGATGATGTTCACCTCGTCCCGCGCCAACGTCGAACGAAGATGGTGCGGCGGACGTTTCCGCCGTTGAGCGTGCGCCTCTTCCACGAGCGCTTCCGCGCTGTTCGCAGCTCGCCCCTGCTCGACGCGCTTCTTTTTCGCTCGAACGATCTCAGTCAGTGTATCCGACATCGCTTTTGAAGATGATCCGATTGACTCGAAAGCTGCAGATTGAACGCTCTTACCCGTCCAGTTTTGTGCTCATCATCCGAGTCCGATTGACTCGGAAGATGCAGATTGAATCCCCGCTTAAGCCCTCGCTGCTCGGGTCGTCGCTTCGATGAGCGCTTCGAGCTTTCCGAGCGCCGCGCCGGATTCAATGCTCTCTTCAGCAAGCTGCGCCGCTTGGCGCAAACTCTCCGCGCGACCGCCGACCAAGAGCGCCGCAGCGGCGTTGGCGACGACGAGCGCGCGGGCGGCATCGCGCCTTCTGCCTTCGAGCACGTCGCGGATGATGCGCGCGTTCGCTTGCGCGTCGCCTCCGCGCAACTCGTCAAGCGCGCTCCGCGCCAGACCGAAATCCTCCGGCGCGATTTCGAACGACCTCACTTCGCCCCCCGCTGCTTCCGCGACGATCGTCCGGTCAGCGAGCGTCACTTCGTCCAATCCGTCGCGCCCGTGCACGACCCAAGCGCGCGTCGTTCCCAGCAGCGCCAAAGTTCGTGCGATCAACTCGATCAAACCCACATGCCAGACGCCGATGATCTGTCGCGGCGCGCCCGCCGGATTGGTGAGCGGACCGAGAAGATTGAAGGTCGTATGCACGCCCAGTTCGCGCCGCACGCCGACGACGCGCGCCGTCGCCCGATGGTAGAGCGGCGCAAACATGAAGCAGATGCCGATTTCGTTCAAACACCTTTCCGAAACTTCCGGCGCGACGGCGACATTCACGCCGAGCGCCGTGAGCACATCGGCGCTGCCGGAACGCGAAGTGGCTGCGCGGCTCCCGTGCTTGGCGACGGGCAGTCCGGCTCCGGCGATGACAAACGCCGCCGCCGTCGAAACGTTGAAGGTTTTGGCGTAACTCGATCCGGTGCCCGCCGTATCGATGAACTCGGCGTGGCGCGAATGGATGCGTGCGGCGCGCGCGCGCATCGCTTCGGCTAGGCCAGCGAGTTCTTCCACCGTTTCGCCTTTGACCGCCAAAGCGACGAGCGCGGCGGCGATCTGCGCATCGGTGGCATCGCCGTCGAGCAACGCATCGAGAAGCTGCGCCGCCTCTGCGCGGTTTAAATTCTCGCCGCGCATCAAACGCAACAACAACGCCTTGATTCCGGTCGCTGGTGGCTCATCGCGCCTTTGCGGCGTCGGGAGCAACCAAGTCGGACGTCCGAAGCTCGTTATACGTTCTTCGCTCATCGTCATCTTTTGTCAAGCCGTTCAACGCTCGATCGATTCGGCTTACAACATCGAAGGATCGCTCACAGATGCTCCAAGCTCCAACGCCGATCACAACTTTCGTTTTCACAGTTTCAGGAAGTTCGCCAACAAGCGTTTGCCTTCTGTCGTCAAAGCCGATTCGGGATGAAACTGCACGCCTTCGACCTTGACCTCGCGATGACGCAGGCCCATGATGATGCCATCCGGCGTCGTCGCCGAGATCTCTAAACAAGCGGGCAGCGACGTGCGCTCGACGATCAGCGAATGGTAGCGTCCGGCTTGAAAGCCGTAAGGCAAATCCTGAAAGATCGTTCGCCCGTCGTGACACACTTCCGACGTCTTGCCGTGCATCGGTTCTGGCGCGCGCACGACGCGCCCGCCAAAGACCTGCCCGATGGCTTGATGTCCGAGACAAACGCCTAGAATGGGCATCCGTCCGCTGAAGCGGCGAATCACGTCGAGCGTGATGCCTGCTGTGTCGGGCGTCCCCGGCCCAGGCGAGATGACGATCCGCTCAGGCGCCAATCGTTCGATCTCATCGAGCGTGATTTCGTCGTTGCGCCGCACGGTGAGACGCGCGCCGAGTTCGCCCAAGTATTGGACCAGATTGTAAGTGAAAGAATCGTAGTTATCGATCACCAAGATCATATTCGTCACCCGTCGCCGATTTCACCTTTGCGCCGCTTGTTTGATCGATCGCGCGATCCCTTCGTGACGGCCTTGATCGGCCCACCAAACGGCGTCTTTGCCGCGCCAGTCGCGCAAACGCGGATCGGCACCGCGCTCCAACAAGAGCCGAACGATCTCGGCTCTGCCCTTGGCCGCGGCGATCATCAGGGCTGTTCCCTTCACGTCGTTGCGCGCATTGACATCAGCTCCGCGATCGAGCAGCGCCCGCGCCATCTCCTCGCTGCCCATGAAAGCGGCCCAGTGAAGCGGAGTCAGCCCGTTGTCGTCGCGCGCTTCGATCTGCGCGCCGCGATCGAGCAGCATCCGGACCAGCTCTTGATCATCGCTCCAAGCAGCGTACATTAGCGCCGTCGCGCCGTTGACGGGCGAGCGAGAATTGACGTCGACGCCGCCATCGAGCAGGGCACGGACGATCCCTTTCTTGCCGTCGCGTACGGCGCGCATGAGCGGAGTCAAGCCATCGCGCCCCGTGGAATTTGCGTCCGCCTTCGCTTCGAGCAAGACGCGAACGATATCGGGATGATCTTTGGCAACGGCCATCAAGAGCGCGGTCTCGCCTTGCTCATTGCGCGCGTTCGGATTCATTCCAGCCGTCAAAAAGAGTTTCACCATTCCGATACGCCCATCGCGAACGACATCAAGGAAATCGCGTTCGCTAAACGAGAGCCCGCGCAGCGCAAGCTCCTGTCGCGCCGTGTCGGGAGTCGGTTTCATGGGAGGACGCGCGGCGCACCCGGCGAGCAGCAGCGAGAACGCAATGCCGAGCGGAGCGGAGATGTCGCGCATACCAAGACGAAGGACAGTTTTGCCGCGCGCCCGATCCAGTCGCACGTAGACCGAGAAGAGTTGAACGATGGTCACACGCACCATCGCGTCCAACCTCCGCGATCCAGTGTGAGACATCATCTCGCTTTTGGCCATCATGGTCTTCGGGGAGCGAGTCGCTTACAAGCCGTTTTCAGCCCATTCGATAGCGCGCAGCAACGCGCTCGCTTTGTTGACCGTCTCTTCGTACTCGCGTTCGGGAACGGAATCGGCGACGATGCCAGCCCCAGCTTGCACCTCCGCTCGATCTCGACGCAGATGCATCGTCCGAATCGCAATGCATGAATCGAGGTTATCGGCATAATCGGCGTAAAATACCGTTCCGGCATAGATACCACGCCGGCTCGGTTCGAGTTCGTCGATGATCTGCATGGCGCGCACTTTGGGGGCGCCCGTCACAGTTCCAGCCGGGAAGCAAGAGGCGAGCGCGTCGAACCGGTCCAGATCATCGCGCAGGCGCGCGCGCAACCCTGTGACCAGATGCTGCACGTGCGAGTATTTCTCGATCGTCATTAGATCCGTGATTTCGACCGAACCGAAGTCGGCGACCCGCCCGAGGTCGTTGCGCCCTAGATCAACGAGCATCATGTGCTCGGCGACCTCTTTTTCATCGGCGCGCATCTCCTCACCAAGCAACCAATCTTCCGCTTCGGTCGCGCCGCGCTTGCGCGTGCCCGCAATAGGCCGGTAGTCGAGCCGCTGACCGCGACAGCGAACGAGCATTTCGGGCGAAGCGCCGATGATCGCTTCCTCGCCGAAACGCAAAAAGAACATGTACGGCGAGGGATTCAAAACACGCAAGGCGCGATAGATCTCGACCGGATCAGCCGTCACCTCGGTCGTGAACCGTTGCGATAGGACTACTTGATAGCAATCGCCAGCGAAGATGTACTCGCGTGCGCGCTGAACCGCTTCTTGAAACCCTTCGCGCGTCCAATTGGCTCGAAAGCACGGAGGGGTCGCCGCGCGCCTTCGGGAACCGACCTTGAGCGGTGAACTATCGTTCAGCTTCCGCTCGATGCGTTCGGTCTCGTTCGCCGCTGCCTCGTACAGCGCGCGCAAGCGTCCGACGTCGCCGCTAGCTTCATCTGTGAAGACGACGGTCGTGATGGCGATCTGCTGCCGCGCGCGATCGAAAGCGAGCACCGTACGGAAGAACATCACTCTCGCTTCGTCTTCGGTCGCTTCGTCGCCGCGGTCGAGCACCGGTTCAAACCAACGCGCTGCATCATAGGCAAGGAAACCAACGGCGCCGCCAGCGAAAGGGGCTAGTCCGCTGCGTCGAGCTAACTTCTTCTCCCCGAAGTATCGTCGCAAGAAATCCACGGCATGCACGCCTTCGAGCCGTTCGGTCAAACCATCCCCGCGCTCGATGACGGTCGTGCGTCGGCGTCCGCGCACGATCATCTCCGGATTAGCGCCGAGGAAAGAGTAACGGGCGACGCGCTCGCCCCCTTCGACTGATTCGAGCAGAAAGGCGTGACGCGCCCCGTCGGCGAGACGCAAAAAAGCGCTGACTGGCGTCTGCAAATCGGCGAGAACGGTGCGTACGACCGGCACGACGTTGCCGCGTTCGGTCTCGCGCAAAAACTCTTCGAAAGTTGAAGGATAGAGCGTGTTCATGTCTGTCACTTGAACGGCAGCGAGATGCTGCGCGCTTTTCTCAAATAGATCCGTCAAGATGTTTGCCGCCGACTAAAAGGAGAGTTAGCGTGACCAGCGCCACGCCGGAATGGGACGACCAAGAAGAGAGTCGCGTCCGTTCAGCATGCGCTGCATTCTACTCGCTAAAGAGGCTTTCAGGCAATCTCGGCGCGTGAAAGCGACGCGCACTCTGCTCGAATCAACAGACGATGGGCCTCTTTTGTCCGATCTCCGAATCTCATTCGGCGGACGACTCTGGCCGAAAGTTAACGCGCGCCCTTTAAGCCACGCGCAATGCCTCTTGCAACGTGAAGCGTCCTTCGTAGAGCGCCTTGCCGATGATGACGCTATCGATGCCGCAAGCACGCACCTCTTTCAAGCGTCGAATATCATCCAGCGACGACACGCCGCCAGATGCCGTCACCTTCAATCCGGACGCACGCGCAATGGCACACGTCTGCTCGATGTTGACGCCCGTCAACGTGCCGTCGCGCGTCACGTCCGTGTAAACGATGCGATCCACGCCCGCATCAGCCACGCGCTGCGCCAATTCGATGGCCGAGAGCCGCTCTTCCTTCTCCCACCCGTGAGTGACGACCTGACCATTGCGCGCATCTATGCCGACGGCGATGCGAAAACCGAAGAGTTGCACGAAAAGTTCGAGCGTCTCGGGCGATTCGGCGGCCAGCGTCCCGATGACGACCTGCGCCGCGCCGTACTCGATCATCTGTTGAACGTCGTGCACGGAACGCAATCCGCCGCCGAATTGCACGGGGATCTCCACAGCGCGGATGATCCGCCGCACGACCTTGCGATTGACCGAATTCGGCCCCTCGAAAGCGCCATCGAGATCAACCACGTGAATCATGCGCGCGCCTGCATCCTCGAAGCTTTTGGCCACCTCGACCGGATCGGCGTCGTAAACTTTAACGGCTGTCCTGCTCCCTTGCGTCAGACGCACGCAGCGTCCCTCTTTCAAATCGATTGCCGGAATGATCAACATCTTCCTCTCATCGCGCAAGCTCTCACACGCGCCTGCTAGTTCTTCCTTTTCGGTGTCCGCTGCGGCGTCGGGCTGGCCTCATCGGCCATCACGTCGGGGGTGATCGGCAGCGGTTCCGGTTCGTTGTTCTCCCCCGTAGCGGCCTCACGCCCCTGATGCAATTGGTCCATCACCGCAACCGCTTCGCGCTGTGCCTCTGCGTTGTCCGGATCGTAGCGCAGCGCCGTGCTGTAATCTCTGAGCGCCTCTTGCAGGCGACCTGCCACCCGCCGCGCGTTGGCGCGCGCAAGATAGGCGCGAGAGAGAGCTACCCTGACGTCATCATCGCCGGGGTTGGCGACCGCCTCCTGCTCCAATCTCTCGATTTCGGCATCTAGCCGCGCGGGGTCGAGCGGCTGATCGATCTTTTCCGCCCGCGCGATGTTTCCGTTGCCGCTCGCCTCGCTCTGCTTCCGCTGCGCGCACGCTGCGCACAAAACGAGCGTGAGCGCACAGCAGAAAGCGACCGAACCACCGCTCACTTTCCAAAGATCGAGCAAGACGCAACCTCGCGCCGCACCTAACATCACGATCCTCCTGCAATGTATGGACGCGATTGCACGACGTAGAGCTGCCCGCGCATATACGCCCATTCGACGTCTTGATCCCGCCCACCGAAGACACGTTTCAACGCGAGTCCGACGCGCGCTAGCCGGCGCGCCAGTTCATCGGTGAGCACCGCGCGTTCGCCTGTGATCGGGACCTCTTTGACTCCGCCGCGTTCGTCGAACGTCAAGAGGCTATCTTCTTCCGATCGCGTCAGGACTTGAACCGTATCGGTCGCCGGTCGGTAGATCACCTGCTCGGCGATCTTCTGACCTTCGACCACCTTGATGCCAAGGCCACGCTTGGCGCTGATATAGACGGCATCGCGATTTGCCGCGTTGAACGGATCGGTGGTGATCATCACGCCAGCGCTATCGGCGTTGATCCCCTCTTGAATGATCACTGCCATGAAGACTTTGCTGTGATCGATGCCAGCGCGCTCGCGTGCTTCGTAGGCTTCAAAATTCCAGACCGATCCCCACACGGTTTTGATCGCGTCGATCAACTGCTCATCCGTGCGCACATTGGGCACCGTAGTGTATAGCCCCGCGCCGTTGAAGTTCGGCAGGTCTTCCGAGTTGGTCGAACTGCGAACGAATAGGCCCTTGCCTTGAAACTCCCGTCTGACGCGCGCCAAAACCGACGCTCGCAATCGCGCGTTCATGCGCCCCTGCTTGAATCGCTCGCGCAGCGCGGCCAATTGTTCTCGCCGGTAGGCCGGATCGTGGACGAAGCGTTGATCGTTCAAAAGCTCGTAGATCTTCTCGTCGAGTCCGTTTTCACGGACGAATTGATCGTAGTAGAAAAACGGGATTGTAAACCCCCGCGGCACGATGACGCCAGTGACGCGCGCGGCGATCACCTCGCCGAGGTTGGCCGATTTCGCTCCGTAACGGACGACATCCGTCGCACGTTGTTCATCCAACCGGGCCAAGCGCCGCGTCGTCAGATCGAACCGCGGCGTCATGATGTCGCGTCGCGCTTGCAGTCGTCGCTGATATTCGTCGAGTTGGTTGAGGTCGGCCCGTTTGATCGCGTAGGAATCGGGTTTCGTCTCGAACGTCACCCACCAGCCATCGTATTCCTTTAGCAGTTCCGTCGCATTCTTGATGTAAGCGTTCGGCACGCCCCACGACTTGGCGAGCAGATTGACGTGCGAAAGAGGCGTCGAAGGCTTCGCAACGATGATCCCGGCGACGGGCGGCAGGTGCAGTGGCACTTCATCGAGAACGACGATCTCGTTGAAATGTATATCCGTGTGTTCGTCCAGTTTCTTGATGATGTGTATGCGACCGATGCTGCGGGCGACGTTGAGCGGTTGATATTCCTGTTCGCGCAGGATGTCGGCGGCGGAGATGCGTTCAAGGCCGGCGATTTTGGCCGCCTCTTGCTCTTGCTGCGTGGAGTTCGGTTTGAAGGCGACCGGCTCGAAGAAGGTCTGCTGAATCTTTTCGGCAGCGAGCGCGATCAATTCGGCGTTGATGCGGTCCCCTTCCCAAAACTCGAAGGTCCAACGCTTGATCGGCGTTTGATAGGCGAGCGTGCCCAAGATGAAGCGCCGGTTCGGTTTCAGATAGTTGTTGTCGAAAAAGTCCTGCCCGCGTTCGAGCGAAAGGTACGTCCCGTTGACGAAGTCCCGATGAAAACGGTAACGCTTCGAATTGACGTAGTAGATGCGATTCGCCTGCTGGCGATCGATCACGAAAAGAAGGTGCGGCAGCGGCACGTTCGCGTCCGTGTAAACACGCGCTAGCAAGTCGAACTCGGTGCGCGAGCGTATGGCCGATAACGAATCCGGTTCGGCGCCGGTCTGCGGCAGCGCCGACGCTGCGAGCGCGAAAATCCCGAACGCCAGAAATCGGGCGACGTTGGATCTCATCGAAACTTCATCTCCGACTTTCCAATCAACTCGCATCAGCAGCGATTTCGCCGATCAACTTGCTCCCTTCGCTTTCGAGCGTCTCCACCAGCTCGTCCACGTGCCGCTGTGCAGTCAGAAAACTGTTGATGTTGACGCGCAACGCGCGCCGCCCATGCAACACGGTCGAAGCGAACCAAGCTCGTCCGCTTCGCTCGATCCGCTGCTGTAACTCCTGTTGCAAGCGATCAATGGCCGCCCCATCGCACGAACCTAAGCGAGCGGGCGTAAAGCGAAAACAGCAGACGGCTGTTTCAACCTCGCCAACGCGCCTGAAATCCCGAAGCGCATCGAGGCGCGCGGCGAAATACCTCGTTAATTCGATCTGCCGTTCGATGATTTCGGCGTACCCCCTCTTGCCTAAACTCTTGAGCGCCATCCAGAGCTTGAGCGCGTTGAAGCGGCGCGTTCCCAATTGCCCGTAACGATGAAAATCGTATTCGGTATCGATCCCACCGCGCGCTTCGCTCATGTATTCCGGCGTCGTATCGAACGAAGCGCGCAACACGCTCTTGCCGTCGCGCACGAGCACTGCCGCACAAGCGAAGGGGACGAACATCCACTTGTGCGGATCGATAGTGATCGACTCGGCGCGCTCAATGCCGCGCAAACGCTCTCGGTGCGCATCCGAAAAGAGCAAAGCGCCGCCGTAGGCCGCATCGACGTGGAACCAGAGGCCATGTTCTTCAGCGACATCGGCTAGCTGGTCCAGCGGGTCGACCGCTCCGGTGGAGGTCGCCCCAGCCACGCCGACCACAGCGAGCGGCGTGCGTCCCTGCGCCAAATCTTCGCTGATGGCATGCCGCAATCGGTCCACGCGCACGTGAAACCGTTCGTCGGATTCTATGCGCCGCAACGCCCTTCTCCCAAGGCCAAGGATATCGACGCTTTTATCGAACGAATAATGGCACTGCTCTGAGGCGTAGACGACGAGGTCGCCCGCAACCCGCACGCCTTGTTCGCGCGTTCGCTCGACGCGATCGCGGGCGCACTTGAGCGCGACGAGGTTGGCTTCTGAGCCGCCGCTTGTAAGCGTGCCGAAAGCTTTCGCGTCGTAGCCAGCAAGCTCGCATAGCCAGCGGATGACGCGCGTTTCGACGACGCTCGCCGAAGGCGAGTTGCGCCACGCGGCGCCGTTTTGATTGATCGCCGAGCAGAGCGCATCAGCCCACACGGCGATGGGAAGCGGCGTCGGATTGAACAGCCCGTAGTAGCGCGGACTTGGGATGTTCATCGCGTGTGGAAGGATGTCGCGGGCAAAACGCGCGAGCAGTTCGTCGGGCGCGCTGCCCTCGACGGGCAACGGTTCGTCGAAGAGCTTTTCGAGTTCTTGTGGCGTCGCCGTTGAACAAACGCGCGTCTCTTCCAAGCAACGCACGTACTCGCTGATGAGCCGCGCAACCTCTCGACCGAGCGCTTCATGCTCGGAAGCCAACCGGTCCGTTGTGCATGATGGATTTCCCATTCGCTCCGAGAAACGGTAAATTCTCCCTCAAGATGCACGAGAAGACGACCGAAGAGTTCGCGCGCGCGCTCGACCGTCATGCCGCAGAGTTCGGCGTGCGCTTGGAGCGCGAACAAACGGCGCAACTGTGCGCCTATTACGAAATCTTCGCGACGTGGAACGCACGGCTCCATCTGGTCGCACCGTGTTCGCCAACCGAATTCGCCACACGCCACGTGCTCGAATCGTTGACGGCAGCGGCCCACTTTCCGCCAAACGCGAGGGTCACTGATGTCGGTTCGGGCGCTGGATTGCCGCTCATCCCATGCCTGATCGTGCGCCCTGATGCGCAAGGCACGTTCGTCGAAGCTTCGCGCAAAAAAGCGATCTTCCTGCGCGAAGCATTGCGCGCAACCGCCGTCGGAAGAGCGCAAGTCATCGCCGAACGATTTGAGAATCTTCCGTCACCTGCAGCCGATGTGATCACTTGTCGCGCGCTCGAACGCTTCAGCCGCATGCTTCCGCAGCTCATCAAATGGGCGCCACCGGCAAGCGCCTTGCTCCTTTTCGGCGGACCGGAGCTGAGCGCGCAGCTCAACGATCTCGGGGTGCCACATGAACGCGCGGCGTTGCCACGTTCACGGCAGCGTCTTCTGCTCATCGTTCCCCCTCGAAGCGATGAGGCTCCCGGTCGCGAATCAGATCACCGCTGAAAATCTCGATCACGCCCTTGACCGTACCGACAACGGGCATCACATCGAGACCGACGTGGACCAGCCCGCGCAGCACCCCCTTCTTCCTGATCTCGTAACCGGCAAGCCCCAAAGCGACTGCGGTGCCGATCACGGGGATCGGTTTGATCAAACGTTTGGCCACGCGCCATCCAGCGGCGCGTGCCACCCGACGTCCAAGGCTCGATGCCATCAATGCTGCTCCCTTCGACTGACTCCGGACATGGCTCGATCCTGCGCGCGGCCTTGCTGCAAACCGCTCTGTGCACAAGCCCTCATTTTGATCACAACTTCGCCTGCCAATGCCCCTAGAGATTCTCC
>NZ_PSLQ01000004.1:0-22123 GCF_040289685.1 Pyrinomonas sp. | reverse complement strand
TGGCGCGCCCTTCGACCTCGAACGTCGGCACTTTGCGTTTGCCGCCGTTGATGCGCATCACGTGCGCGGCGGCTTCTTCTCGCTCTTCGATGTCTATCTCTTCGTACTCGATCCCGCGTTCGTTCAAAAAGCGTTTCGCGTGGCGACAATCGCCGCACCAACGCGTCGTGTAAATCCTGATCCTCATCTTTATTTGATTGCCCGAAGTGAATCATCTCAGCAAAACTCACGCTTATTGTAGCCAAGATTTCGCACCGCTGGCTAGCCGCGCCTTCGCCCCTTGACGCGCGCACAGCGCCTAGCGCAAGCTTGCTTCGCGGAACTTGCGGACTTTCAGGATCTCGAGCGATGTTCATCGGCGGGTGTTTGAAGTGGCCTGAGATGCGCGCGGTTGCGATTGAATTGATCGAGCGCATGCACATGGGGCATCGCGCCGGAAGTTTTCAGATTCCCGCAGTTGATTTCGTCCGCATCTTCGCGCCGAACGCAGACGCCGCTGGAATGGATAAAGTGGCCCAGCGCGGCGACATCCACTTCATCGCTGAAGCGGAAAAGAGCGGGAGCTTTCGCTTGGCAACCGGCGAACGCGCGCTCTTTGACCTCGAACGTGAAGGACTGGTCGTCAAGCTTCCGGCCAGACCGCTCAGCGGCAAGTACAGTCTGCTCGCCGACGGCTTTCGCATTCGATTCGCACGCGGCGAAGAGCTGGAGGGGTGCCGCCGCCTCCTCCTGCTCATCTGCCATCGCGTCGTCGGCGTGGAAGTAACGCGCGCTCGCGTCTGTGTCGAGATGCCAACGCGCTTGTTCGATCTGTGCGTGGAATTCGATTGATCGCGGCATGCGGACCAGCTTCAAGCGCCGCAAGCGCGTTTCTTTCGGCTCGACCTTTTGGGCTGAGAGAACGCGCCGCTTGCCGTTCACGCCTGCCCTTTTGAGCGAAGATCGAGCCTCCGCTCGCTTGTCCCCTTCATAACGGTCGCGGCGGTGTGATAGATTCTGCGGCCCGATGGATTCCCCGCTCATCATCGTCAACCGCAACGCAGCGCAGGTCCAACGCGCTTGGCCGCAAGTGCGCGATTATCTCCGCCATCACGGCATCGCGTTCGACGTGCGAGAAACCGCACGCGCTGGCGATGCGCAACGCGAAACGCGCCGCGCTCTCAATCAAGGACGAAGGTTGATCGCCGTTCTCGGCGGCGACGGGACGACGAGCGAAGCAGCGGCCGGATTCTTCGAACCGCTTCGCGACTTCGAAGACGAACTGCGCCCCATCAATCGAGAGGCAGCGTTGGCGCTGTTGCCCGCCGGCACAGGCGATGATTTCGCGCGCGGACTGGTCGGCCACCGGGCTAGTCTAAACGCTTGGCTCGCGAGACTAGCGGCACGCTGCCGCGAGGGTCGAACCGAAACGCGAACCGTCGATGTGATCTGCGCTGAATGTGCCGACGGACGCCCTTTCGTTTGCCTCAACGCCGTAACCGTAGGCTTCGGAGCCGAAGTCTGCGCGCGCGTCGCCGCGCAGAGCGGAACACTGCGCCGTCTGCCGGGCGAGGTGCGGTTCACGCTCGCGGCGCTTGCGGCGCTCAACGGTTGGCATGAAGTGCCGCTGCGCGTTGCGGTGGATGCGGAGGTGATCGAGTGTCGCTCGAATCTGATCGCCGTCACGAGCGGACCGTATGCCGGAGGGGGAATGATGCTCGCGCCGATGGCGCGCTCCGACGATGGCGCGCTCGACGTCATGCTGACTACGGGCGTGACGCGGAAGATCGTGCTCCGCGAGCTGCCGCGCACGCGCGACGGCGCTCATCTGCATAGCCCAGTCGTTCGCATGCTGCGCGGCGAGCGCGTCGAGATCGAACCGCTCGCGGCGAGGCTCGGCGTCGAAGCTGACGGCGACTTGCGCGGCACACTTCCGCTTCGTTTGCGCGTCGTCGCCAAAGCGCTGCGCATAGTTTTTTGATGCACAAGAGTCGGGGTCGGCGCGCTTGAGTTCGCGCCGAAAACAGTTAGGGAGAGCCAAGGGTCGAGCCGATTTCCAGCGCTCAATCGCTCAACGCACGCGCGAAGAATTCGATCACGCGCCGATCGTAGGCTTCGCCCTGTTCCGCTGGGGCCGAGACAACGTTCAGTCCGCTGAGCGAGAGGTTGTCGTGAAGTTCGACTTCGACCGACGGCGGAAAGCAACGTGCCAATTCGGCGGTTGATCGTTGCCAACGCGGCGCGTCGCGGCCAGCCAGCAAGAGGACCTTTTCGCCTTCGGCGCGGCGCGCCGCTTCGCATGACGCGAACGCATCATAGCGCCCTAAAAGGAAGAGCCTCGCGCCGATTTGGACCAACCGGTTGAGCGGCGCAAACGATACGCCGATGCGTTTCTCAATCGCCGCGCGAAGCAGATCATCGGGCGAGGCCGGAACTGAATCGAGAACCACAGCGCGGATTTGCCGATCCTGTGCGATGGCTCGCAACGCGGCATAGGCGCCGAGTTCCACGCCGTACAAGCCGATGTAATCGCCGACCAACGGCGTGCCGCGTGTCGTGCGCAACGAGCGCAAGAAACCGATCGCATCGAGCACGTCGTCCGCCTCGCGCGCGCCCAGTGTGGTCCAGCCGTTCGATTGATCGGGGCCATGTCCCCGCAAGTCGGGCCACAACACAGTGAAGTTGGTCGCTTCGTTCAGCTTCACGCCGAGATTGAACAACCATGAACGGTTCGCGCCGTAGGCATGAACGAGCACCACGGCGGGCGCTCCTTCCGCCCCGCGCAACAACCAACCCCGCGCTGGCGTGCCGTCGCGTGTGGCCCAGTTCTCTTCGGTAGCGCGCAGACCGCGGTCGCTCAATCGCGCATATTGTTCGGGCGTCACCATGTACGGGCGGCGCGCCGGGTGCGTCGCCTCATAGACTGACCAACCGGTCAAAGCGCCGACGGCCGCCAGCAGCAACAGCAGGATCGGCAGAAAAGCCTTAAAGAACCTTCGGATTTTCCGTCGTCGAGGTGGCATCTCTCGCCTCAGAGACTTGAATGATCTGCATTCTCTTCTGCGCTCGACTCGCCGCCAGCGAAGCGTGCGCGCGTGTGCTCCGCGGTCGGGGATCGCGCGACGTCGAACCGTCCAGAAGCCAACAGCGCGCAAGCGCGCGCGTAATCGCCGGGCGAGTTAACGTTGAACAACAGCCATTCGCTGCTCGGCAGCGCGGCATATTCTTCCCAAGTGACCGTGCGCACGCGCTGCAAGTTCGCGAGCAGAGCGTGAACGCGCCTTTCACCTCGCTCTAATAACTCGGCAACCGCAGCCAGACAAGGCTCGCGGCGATAGAGCGCGCACAGAGGTTGAGGTCTCGCATCGCGCTGCAGCGGGACCACAGCCTCATGATCGGGGGCCGTTCGCTCCGCCAAGAGACGAAGAAACGGCGGTGAGACGAACGGCAGATCGCATGCGACGATCAGGGCCCACTCTGCCTGACAGGCCGCGAGCGCCGCATGTAGGCCGCCCAGCGCGCCACATCCGACGTATCGGTCACGCACCAGAGGGATAGACCAACGCCTCTCGTTGACTTTGGAGCCGACCAAGCGGACCGAGTTCGTCACCGCTCGAAGCGACTGTGCAATGCGCTGGACGAAATCGATTTCGCCTAGCTTCAACTCAGCCTTGTCGCGCCCCATGCGGCGCGAAGCGCCACCGACCAAGATGAAGCCTTCCGTTTCGCTCATCTGCTTGTTCTGCTGGCGCGATGTGCGGGGCAAGCGTGCAGCGTCGCGCTCGCGTTGTGTGATGGAGATCGAAGCGGCGTCTAGCACACAGTTCCGCGCCGCGCGCTTCAAACAGTTCGAACGTTATCACGTCGAGGGCGACTCGGCAAGCGGCTCCGGCTGAAAGACTTGACCGCGCCTGTGGCAAGCGGTGATAATTGCGCCAATGGCCGGCGAAACAGGCGATTGCGAAGAGATTGAAACTTCAGCCCGAGTTTCGTCATCCAAAGACAGGGACATATCCCATCAAAGGATCGCGCAGAGAAAGTGAAACGGACATTGAAAGCTTTGCCCCGAATGTTGGTGCTGGCGTCGTTGGTCTGTGGTTTGGCACGCGTGTCGGCAGTGTCGCAAGCAGGCGCCGAACGCCCCGAAATCCTCCCGCTCAACCAGGTGCAGATCGGGATGAAAGGCATCGCGCGCACGGTCTTTGCGGGCACCGAGCCGGAAGATTTCGGCGTCGAAGTGCTCGGCGTGCTGCCCAACTTCCCAGGACCGCGACAAGCTGTGATCATCGCGCGTCTTTCTGGACCGCGTGTCGAAAGGACCGGGGTCTTCGCCGGCATGTCCGGTTCACCCGTCTTCATCGACGGGAAACTGGTTGGCGCGATCGCTTATAGCTTCCCGTTCTCCAAAGAGCCGATCGCTGGCATCACGCCCATTGAACAGATGATCTCTATTTTCGAGCGCGCGCCCGCCTCCAATCGCAATGCAACGACGCCGCGTCGCGTCGCGGTGGCTGAACTGGCTGGCGTGGATTGGAAATTCCGAGCGCCGCGTCCGCTCGTCGCAGCGACCACGTTCATCGCGCCCGTCGCCACCGGCTCGCCGCTCGCCTCGCTGCTCGGCCAACAACTCGCCCCCATTGCCACGCCGGTCGTGTTCAGCGGCATCTCGTCCGACGCCCTGCAACTTTACGCGCCGCAACTTCAAGCCGTCGGACTGTTGCCCGTGGCCGGAGCCGGCGGTGGGGCACCGATTACGCCGCTGGCCAAAGCCACAGAGAAGACGCTCGCGCCCGGCACCTCGGTCAGCGTGCAACTGGTGCGCGGCGATTACTCCATTGCCGCCTCTGGCACCGTAACTATGCGCGACGGCGAACACGTCTATGCTTTCGGTCACCCTTTCTTGGGACTTGGCAACGCTGATATGCCGATGAGCGAAAGTTCGGTGGTCTCCGTAATCCCAAACACCTACAACTCTTTCAAACTGACGGTGCCGAGTCAGATGGTCGGCCGTTTGACGCAAGATAGGTCAACGGGCATCCTCGGCACGCTTGGCGAAGAGCCGAAGATGATCCCCGTCACGATCGATCTCAAAACGAGCCGCGGGCGGGTCGAAAGCTTCGTCTATGAGGTTATCAACGACCAGTTCTTGACGCCGCTGCTGCTCAACATCACGATCTACAACACGATTGCGACGAGCGAGCGGAGCTTGGGCGATTCCACCATTAGCGTGCGCGGCGAAGTCGAGGTCAAAGGACAGGAAAAGATTCGCCTCGAACAGCGCTTCTCCTCCTCGAATGCGCCGCTGCTGGCGGCTGGCGCCGTTGCCGCGCCAGTGGGCGCGCTGCTCGATAGCGGTTTCGCCGGCGTCGAGATCAAACGCATCGCGCTCAACATAGATTCGGTCGATGGACGTCGCGCCGGGACGCTTGACCGCATTGCGCTCGACCGAACCGAAGTCGCCCCCGGGGAGAAGGTCGAAGTGCAAGCCTTCATCCGCACCGATTCCGGTCAACAGATCGTGCAGCGCATCCCGATCTCCATCCCGACCGACGTTTCGCCGGGCAAACTGCTGCTCTTCGTCGGCGACGGCGGATCCCTTCAACAGAGCATGGAGATGCAAAGTTTCGTGCCCAAGGACCTGGGCCAGTTAGTCAACGCCATCAACCGCTTGAAGAAGAATGACCGACTCTACGCGAAGCTCTTCAAAATCGCTCCCGGAGCCCTGATCGGCACGGATGAACTGCCGAACCTACCGCCTTCGGTGCTCGCCACGCTCAATAGCGAGCGAACCGCCGGCGGCTATACGCCCACTCCATTGTCGCCGATCTACGAAAAAGAGATGCCGCCTGCCGATTTCGTCATCGAAGGGCAGAAGACGTTGGAACTTAAGGTCGTGCGTTGATGCTAGCCGAAATTGTCGAGCCATAAGCTGAAGGGCGTCTCAGCGGAAGCAACTCGCGCGAGGCAAAGCTTCGCGCATCCCGACGACGGTTCAGCTTCTCTCCCGCGAAGCGCTTCTAGACTTCCGAGCGCTAGTTCGCCACCACACGCGGGAGCGCTGTGAAGGGTCGCGCATTTTCGTAGGCGTGCGTGAGCTTGAGCAATAGCGCTTCGTCCCAGTGACGACCGATGAGCTGCATTCCAATCGGGAGTCCGATCGAGGAGAGTCCGCAAGGGACGGAGATGCCGGGCACTCCTGCAAGGTTCACGATGCAAGTGTAGATATCGCTCAAGTACATGGTCAACGGATCGCCCGTCTTTTCGCCGAGCAGGAAGGCCGGCGTCGGCGAAGTCGGCGTGACGATGGCATCGCAGCGCTCAAAGGCGCGTCGGAAATCCTCCTTGATCAAGGTGCGCACCTGTTGCGCTTTTCGATAGTAAGCATCGTAGTAACCGGATGAGAGCACGAACGTGCCGAGCATGATGCGCCGCTTGACCTCGGGACCGAACCCTTGATCGCGCGTCCGACAGTACATGTCGATCAGATCGTCAGCTTCTTCGGCGCGAAAACCGTAGCGCACCCCATCGTAGCGCGCCAAGTTAGACGATGCTTCGGCGGTCGCGATGATGTAGTAGCACGCGATGGAGTATTTGGCGTGCGGAAGCTCCACTTCGACGATCTCGGCGCCGAGTTCGCGATAGACTCCGATCGCGCTTTCGACGCTTCGACGCACTTCATCATCCAAACCTTCACCGAACAACGCGCGCGGGACGCCGAGCCGCATGCCTTTGAGTTCTCCCTTTAGCTCCTCGACGTAATCCGGCACGGGCACAGCGGCGCTGGTCGCATCGTGGGCATCGCGTCCGGCAATGACGCCGAGCACACGCGCCACGTCGCGCGCCGAAAGACCGAAGATACCGATCTGGTCCAGCGATGAGCCGAATGCAACCAGACCGTAACGCGAAACCCGCCCGTAGGTCGGTTTCAAACCGACGACGCCGCACAGCGCGGCAGGTTGTCGGACCGAACCGCCTGTATCCGATCCCAGAGCGACCGGCACGATGCGCGCCGCGACCGCAGCTGCCGAACCGCCCGAAGAGCCGCCGGGAACGCGCTCCGTATCCCATGGGTTACGAACCGGGCCGAAGGCCGAATTCTCGTTCGATGATCCCATGGCGAATTCGTCGCAGTTGGTCTTGCCGATGAGCACCGCTCCGGCAGCGCGCAACCTCTCCACGGCAGTCGCATCGTACGGCGGGTGATAATCGCCCAAGATGCGCGAGCCGCACGAGGTCTGCATTCCGCGCACGCATATGTTGTCTTTGATGGCGATGGGAACGCCAAAAAGAGGCAGGCGCACGTCCCCGGCCTTTTGGTCCAGAACGCGGTCCAACTGTTCGGCGCAAGATGAAGCGCCTTGCCGATCGATTTCGAGAAAGGCGTTTAGCGTCTCATTCAAACTTTCGGCTGCCTCGAGCGCATGGTTGGCGACCTGTTGTACGCTCGACGCACGCGAAAAGATTCGTTCCCGTATCGATTCGATGCCGTAAGGGACCATCGCGGTTCAAGCCCTCTTTTCTCTCTTCAGATTACTTTGGGCACGCGGAAGTAGCCGTAAGCCGGATCGGGCGCTTCTTCGAGCGCGACGCGCTGTCCGAGCGATGGCTGCACGACGTCGTCACGCGACGAAGCGGTGCGCTCGCCCTCGGGCGTCAACCCGCCGATGGCCGGTTCAACTGCGCTCGTATCGACCTCGTTCAGTTGCTCGACGTAAGCGATGATGGCCGCGATCTGCGGCGTGAGCGCGCGCCGCTCTTCCGCCGTTAATTCGAGCCGCGCGAGCACAGCGAGCTTTTCGATTTCGTTTTCGGTAAACCTCATCGCGCGATTTCTCCGTTGGAAATTTCCGCGGCGCTTTGCCTCTGCAGCCTCTCTCGCCGCGTCCATCACTCTTGCGATGAACCACCGACGCGATTCAAGCAACTCCCAGCAGCGAGCAGAAAGCGCCGTCGCAAGTTTTCGTCGCGAATCCGCTGCGCCGCAACGCGCAAACACTCAGCTTGTGCGAGCGCGCGTTCTTCGTCCACCGGTTGCGTCTTCGGACGCAATCGCGCCCGTTCCCGCTGCACCGTTTGCGGATCGACGCGGAACTCGACGTACGTGACGCGCGCTTGGCCGAGCAAAGAGTTGATCTGAAAGAGCAGTTGGCCGCTGACCTTTTCCAACTGCCGCTGCCACGTCGCATCCGGCACGGCGACGATCAATGTCCGACCGTAGAGCCTGAACGGCACGGCGCTCCAGCGCAAAGGCTCGCCCGCGGCGTGTCGCCAAGCGACGAAGACCGCAGCTTCGGCGATCTCGTCGCCCGCCGCCCGAAGCAACATCGGCAAAGCTTTGATCAGGCTGTCCATCGGCTCACCGGTTTGACTTGCGCTTGGCAGATGCCGATCATGAACTTTCGACCCGCGCGCGAAGCGCTTAAGTGTAACGGAAGAAGGAGACCGGCCACAAGCGCGCCGATGTCGTCGTGATGTTCCATTCGAAACCCTTGATCCTCGCCTCGGCTAGCCCGCGCCGCGCAGAAATCTTGCGTTCTGTCGGTTGGCCGTTTGAGGTCGTCGTCGCCGACATAGATGAAGCGGCGAGGCGCGACGAAACGCCCGAAGACTACGTCCAACGACTCGCGCGCGAGAAAGCGGCACGCATCGCCGCCGTTCAGCCAAGTCGCTTCGTTTTGGGCGCAGACACGACTGTGGTCGTCGATGGTGAACTTCTCGGCAAACCCGCCGATGCGTGCCAAGCGCGCGCGATGCTGCGCAAACTGAGCGGGAAATGGCACGACGTCTTCACCGGCGTTGCGCTCGTGTGCGTCGAACGTGCGCTTTGCGCTGTCGCTTATGAACGAACGCGCGTGCTGTTCGCCGCGCTCAGCGAGCGCGAGATCGAGTGGTACATCGCCACGGGCGAACCGATGGATAAAGCCGGCGCTTACGCCGTGCAGGGGCGCGCCGCGCTCTTCATCAAACGGATTGATGGCGACTATTGGAACGTTGTCGGTCTGCCGCTCAGGCTGGTCTACGAGCTGGCTCGCACAAACGGTGCAATCGCCATCTCTTAAGCTAACTTCGGCTCAGAGCGCGCCGCTTCGTACCAACAGCGCGTGCACCAAAGGTGCAGCGCCACCCGCTCCGACCACACGTGCGTTGCCGACATGGGCAAACGCAGGACCACCTCTCGCTCCTCGGCACCCAGCTCTTCCCAACGCTGTAATCGCGCGCCGCACTGCGGACAACGTTCCATCACCTGCTCCTCTTCCATGATCGAATCGCCGTTCCCTCTGCTTTCATAGCAGGGCGTAGATTGATTCTCATCGACCGACTCCCTTTCATGAGGGAATCGCCGCTTCACCAAAAGGCCCCACCACCAAGCGCCCACAATTCCGGACCTTCAGCAGGCGGATTGCCGACTCCGTCAACTCTCCGAGACCATCTGCTGCAAAACGCTCGCACCTCGCGCCGGCCTCGAAGGTTCGAATTCGCTTCCCAGTGCCAGATTCTTCCCGCTCTGTCCCTTGTAGCGCAAGGGGCGAGGAGGGTTTTCTGCACGTTTGAGAATTGCGCCGCGCCGCGTTAATATTGCCGTCGAAGTTCCAACGCCTTGAAAGATCCCGAAAGACGATCGACGCATGCCCCTGAAAAGACGCGCGTGGATTCCGTTTCTCTTTCTCTTTCTCTTTCTCTTTCAACCTCTCGCCCGCGCACAACGCGATGAAGCGACGTTCGACTTTTACGCGCGCGGGCCTTACCGCGAACGCGTTCCGCGTCCGCAGCAGATTCTGGGATACGATGTGGGCCAGTTCCACACGAACTACGCGATGATGGAGCGCGTCATCCGCGCCATCGCCGAAGCCGCGCCTGACCGCGTGCGCGTTTTCGACATCGGACCGACCAACGAACATCGCCAGATGCACATCGTGGCCATCAGCGCGCCGGAGAACATCGCGCGATTGGACCAAATTCGCGCCGAGATCGAACAGCTAACCGACCCACGACGCACATCGCGCGAGGCAGCGGAAAGATGCGTACGCGCGTGTCCCGTCATGGTCTGGCTCGCCTACACGATTCACGGCAACGAATCCGCCTCTTTCGAGGCCATGATGCAAGTCGTCTATCAACTGGCAGCTTCAGAAGAAGCGACCACGCGCGAAATCCTGAGCAACACCGTGGCGCTCATCATCACGGGCGAAAACCCGGATGGTCACGAACGCTTCGTCACGTGGTACAACTCTGTGGCGAAGGGCGATCCTGATCCGGCGGCGGCCGAACATCGTGAACCGTGGTCCGTCTGGGGGCGCGTCAATCGCTATCGCTTCGACCTGAATCGCGACAATCTGGCTTCGACGCAGGTCGAAACGCGCAATTTGCAACGCGCCTACCGCGAGTGGAACCCGCAAGTCGTCGTGGACCACCACGGTCAACCTTCGCAGTTCTTCTTTCCGCCAGCCGCCTTGCCGATCAATCCGAACCTTCCGGTGGCGCAGACGGGCAAGTGGTTGACGACCTTCGGCAGGGCCAACGCTGCCGCCTTCGATGCGCAACGTTGGGATTACTACGTCCGCGATGTGTTCGATCTCTTCTACCCGGGCTACTGGGACTCGTGGCCGAGTCTGCAAGGAGCGATCGGGATGACCTATGAGACCGATGGCGGCGGGTGGAAAGGGCTTCGTTGGAAGCGAGATGACGAAACGATCGTCACGCTCCGTTCGGCCATCGCCAAACATTTCGTCGCTTCGATGCAGACTCTGGAGACGGCGGCGCGCAACCGCGAAACGCTCCTGCGCGATTACTATGAATTCCGTCGTTCGGCCATCGAAGAAGGGGGGCATGGTCCGGTGCGGCGCTTCATCATCCTGCCTGGCGCTGATCCAGTGCGCGCCGCCGAACTGATTGACGTGCTGCTTCGCGCTGGCGTCGAGGTCTCGCGCGCCGATCAATCCTTCACCTCGACGCGCGCCCATGCTTACATCGAGCGCGATGGCGCGCCGATGACGAAACAGTTTCCCGCCGGAGCTTACATCGTTGATCTGGCGCAGCCGCAGAAGCGTCTGGCCAAAGCGCTGCTCGAACCTGAAACGCCGCTCGACCGCGAGTTCGTCCGCGAACAATTGGCCCGCTTCCGTCGCAACGAAAGGCGTGGCCAAAACGCGCCCAAAGAGGAATACGGCTTCTACGACATCACGGCATGGTCGCTGCCGCTGGCCTTCGGCGTCGAAGCCTACTGGACCGAAGATGCATCCACAGTAGCGGCGACGCCGCTCGCTTCGCCGCGCGACGCAAACGCTTCGGTCGCGCCGATGGGCAACGTCATCGGCGGACGCGCCGCAGTCGCTTACATCATTCCATACGACACTAATGGGGCTGCGGCGCTGGTCACGCGGTTGTTGCAAGAGGATTTCAAACTCGCCGTCGCCACGCGAGACATGAACGCTGGCGGGCGTGATTGGCCGCGCGGCACCGTGGTCGCGCGCGTTGGGCGAAACCCCGAGGCGCTTCACGAACGCATCGCGCAACTTGCGCGCGAAACCGGCACGCAAGTCTATGCCATCAACACGGGTTTCTCCGAGCGTGGCGATACGGGCATCGGATCCGAAACGGTGGTCTCGTTGAAACGCCCGCGCATCGTCGTCGTCGCCGATGAACCGGTCAACCAAACGAGTTACGGCGCGCTGTGGTGGACCTTTGACCGTTACGGCATCGAGTTCACGCCGATGACCATCGACGGATTGAAGCGCGCGGAACTGGACCGCTACAACGTCATCATCTTGCCGGACGGTTCGCCGTCGCGCTATTTCGCCGCGTTGGGACGCGATGGCGTCGAGCTACTGCGTGGGTGGGTGCGCCGCGGTGGGACGCTGATCTGCATCAAAGCAGCCGCCGTCTTCGCCGCGCTCAAGGATGTGAACTTGACTTCGTCGCGATTGGTCGGAAGCGAAGAGGCTGAAGAGAAGCCGGCGCGACCTGCGGAGAAAGAACCGAGCGCGGAGACAAAACGCCCCGAAGCGTCGGAGGATCAAAGACGTGAAGCGGAGAAAAGCGTAGGGAAGCGTCCAACTGAAGAGCGTAAACGCGAGGGACAAACAGAGAAGATGGAGGGCGCGCCCCCTATCCTACCGCCCATCGCCTCGCCTTCGGCCAAGCCCGGACGCGTCCCCGAAGCTGTGCCCGGAGCCATCATGCTCGCAACTTTAGACCGGACGACACCGCTTACATACGGCTACGAGATGGAGACGTTGCCGGTGTTGATTGATTCCGGTTACTTCTTTCTCCCTTCGAAAGAAGGCGTCAACGCGGTCGTTTTCAGTTCCGATGAGAAGCGCCGATTGCATGTGGCTGGCTTCATTTGGCCGGACAACACGGAGAAACTTTTGCGCGGCACGGCTTACGTGATCGACGAACCGACCGGACGCGGCCACGTCGTCCTCTACGCTGAAGACCCGAACTTTCGCGGCTTCTGGCGCGCGACGACCCGACTCTTCTTTAACTCGTTTCTCTTCAACGCCGTCCGTTGAAGCCGCGCGACGCCAGAGATGACGTCGCGCGGCCTCTTCGCTGCGAAGCGATCCGGTGTCGCTGATAGTTCTTCGCCGCGCGTAAAGTGTGCGACGACTCCGCACAATGCCTTTTGACGGCTCAACCGATTCGCCAAAAGGACTTGACGCGCGCGAGCACACCGTCCAGTGGTCCAGCATATCTTCGATTTTCGCCCGATCTGCAAAAAGATCCGACCGGGAATTCAGCGCAGAAGGCCGCCGTTCACGGAACGGCTACTATGTCGAATTGAAGCTTCAGTTCATCTTTGACCTTGATCGTTCCCAACCCGATAGATGGCGGTTTTATCTTGAAATCGGACTGGCGCAACGTGAACTCACCGCGCGCGCGCAAGCCTTGTCCATCTCTGGTGATCAACGCTTCAATCGCCACAGGACGCGTTACGCCGTGCAACGTCAAATCGCCGATGATCCTCACGCGGCGTTGGCCGCCGCGCGCCGCGAGCAGCTCGACGCGCGTACTGCGAAAGGCGATTTCCGGATACTTGGACGTTTCGAGCACCTCATCGCGCATCGTCCGCTCGATCTCCCGACGATCTTTTTCGCTCACTTGGTCGATCACGGCGAGCGAAGAAGCGCGAACGATCATGCGCAAAGAAGCGTTGCGCAGGTCGTCATCGAAACCGACATCGCCAGCGAAATCTTTGACGGCGATGGTATGATCGTGTCCAAACGCGGCGAGCAAACCGCCGACGAAAGCCCGCACGATGAAACGGCTTCGTTGCGCATCGACTCTGAGTCGCACGTCGGCGCGCCGGTTCGCGCAAAAAGCAGGATAGACCAGAAGTTCAACGAGTAGAAGTGCGATGAGCCTTGAACGTCGCATGATGACCGCCCTCCTTCGGTCAAGATCGCAATCGAAATGCCCTTTTGCAGCTTGGATGCGGACGTGCGAGAGCACCGATGTCTTGATAGAATCGCCTCGGTCGCGTATTGGACGCGACCGGCAATGGAACCGCGACGGAGGTGATCGTTTACTTGTTTCGCATCGGAGCTAGTTTTACGGGGCAGTTGAAAGCCTCGGTCGAGCCAGAAGAAGCGCGCGACTTCTTCGATGACCCGCGCACGTTCACCGAGTTGATGCCGAACGTCGAAAGCGTCACGGTCCGCCCCGACGGCACGCGGCGCTGGACGATCCGCGCCGAAGTCCCTTTGCTCGGCGCGATGCGCGTTTCTTTCACGGTAAGACGCGCAACGAACAAGCCGCACGCGCTCGAGTGGGAACCGCTTCCCGAAGAAAAGCAGAACTTCCTGCGCTACAGCGCCGCTTTCGCGACGATTGAAACGGGCACGCTCGTCCGTTTCATTCAGAGCGTCGAACTCCGTCGCCAGCGCGCCGCCGATCTACATGGCTTGGCCGGCTGGCTCGGAGCCAATCGCATCAGTCGCGAGCTTCAACTGCGGCTCACGGAGACCATGAACGTTTTCCTGCAACGCGCGCGCGCCAAACTCGAACGAATTAGCTAAAAGGCGGCGACGAAGTTCGACAGCAGTTAATCAGAGAGGAAGGGCGGGGAAGAAGCCGATTGAACATCGAGCGAAGCCCGCGCTACCGGTATGCGTGGGACCAAACCCATGGACGAAGCCGATTGAACATCGAGCGGAGCCTTTCTCATTCACACCGATGCTCCTTGCGCTTTCGGAGCCGGTCTTCTCGATCGAATCACGAAACCGCGCGCACAGTTCGGCTCCAATCCCCACCGCTCTTTATTTCCGGGGTCGGCCGAGACGACCTTTCATCGTCCTTCACGGTCCGACGACGATCGTCCCGCCGAACCCCACAGCCCACGCGCGCCCATCAGGAGCGATGAAGAGTCGCTCCAGACGGTGCTTGGTGACGCTCGGCGCGACGGTCCACGTCGCTCCGCCGTCCGCTGTGTGCAGGATCGTCCCATCGTCACCAACAGCCCACCCCTCACGCGCATTGCGGAAGCGCACGTCGAACAGATCGGCTGCGGTCGGCGCGTTTTGTCTTCGCCAAGACTTGCCGCCGTTGACGGTGGCGAAGATGCGTCCGCCGGAACCGACGGCCCAACCGCGCCGTTCGTCGATGAAATGCACTCCATTTAAGCGCACGCCCGCCTCAGCCACAGTGCCGAGTTGCCACGTATCGCCGCTGTCGGTCGTGTAGAGCGCGGTCGAGCCAGCGCCGACGATCCACGCCCGTTGCGCGCCGTAGCTTGCGCCGCCGAGCAACAAGTAGCGCGTTGGGGCGAACTGTCTGGACCAGCTTTTGCCGCCATCGCGCGTCGCATAGATCGTTCCGCCTTCGCCGAAGGTCCAACCGTGCATTTCGTCGGCGAAGATGATGCGCGTTAAAATCACGGCTTCAATGCCGACAGGATTGAGTCGCAGCCAAGTCGTGCCGCCATCTTCGCTGCGCCAGAAGTATGAACGCGGTTCGCCCTCGCTGCGCAACGCAAAGGGATTGCGCTCGGCAAGCATCCATCCGATCCGCTCTCCGACGAAGAGCACGTCACGCAACGCATCATCATTCGGACGACGTTGCAGTCGCCACGTTGCGCCTCCGTCCTCCGTCATCAGCACCGCGCCGTTGCCTCCGACGACGAAACCGCGCCGTTCATCGACAAAGAAGACGGCCCGCAATCGCGTCATCGTCCCGGAAGGTTGCCGCCGCCAATCGCCGCGCGAGACGACAGCAGAAAGGATGAACGTCGAACAGAGGAGAGCGAACGCGGTCCAACCTCTTTTCATCGTCGTCACACCGCAAAAAGCAAACTCGTCGTGCCCGGAGTAGCAGCGGCGCATCACGATCAAGCTTTTCATCGTCGTCACACCTCAAAAAGCAAACTCGCCCACACACGCATCGTGCGTCACACCCACGCGCCATCTCTTTTCATCGTCGTCGCAACCAAAATCAAACGACGGCGGTACGCTGAACCGCCGCCGTCGGATTGATGGAGGATCGCTTGGAGATGAATCACCAACCACCCATGAAGATGCGGGCGAATCCGATGATCGGGAGGTAGTTCAAGATCCTTTCGATCTGCTTGATGCGATTGCCCGGAACAAGAATCTGATCTCCCGGCACGAGATAGAAGACGTCCGCCGCCTTGCCCTTTTCGATCTTGGCGACGTCAACGCGATACATTTGCATCGTCCCATCAGGTTGACGACGCAAGACGGTGACCTTGCTCTTGTCGCCCGTGCGCAGGATGCCGCCCGACTCGGTCAGGGCCTCATAAACGGTCAACCGACGTCCCATCACCTTGACGCCCGGCTGCGCGACATCGCCGAGCACAGCATAACGCGCTGACATCGCCCTTTCGAGCGAAACGGTCACCTTCGGATCGATGATGTATTCATCTAGCCGCTTGGCGATTTCGGCAGCCACTTCATCCACCGTCTTGCCGACGACGAAGACGCCGCCGATGAGCGGATAAGAGATGACGCCGTTTGGCGGAACCACTATCCCAGCGCGCGAGTAGCGATCCAAGTTGAATACGGTCACCGAGATGACATCTTCGGGACCGAGCCGGTAGGTGCGAAGGAAGTTGTTGTAGTAGGGGACGATGGCCGCTTCCGCCTCATCTTTGGTCTCGCGTCTGAACGGCTCCGCGTCGGCGGCATCTTCCGCCCCCTTTTCTTCACGCTGCACGAGACGCGGTCTGGTCTTCCGCTCGTCGCGCGGCTCGATCTGTGGTCGAGCGGCGCTCGGCGGGGTTGGCGCTGGCGTCGTGCCTTGTGCCTTCTCGCGCTCGCGTTCAAGGCTCTCGATCATCTTCTCTTGTGCTGGAGTCACCGCGCGATCGCTCTTCAACGCCGGCCCAGTCTGCTGCGCGATGGCCGACGTGCCGCTCGTCGCAACGGCGATGCCGAATATCAGATGTGCAAACTTCGCCTTCATCTTCTTCTCTCCCCTTTCAGCGGGCGCCGCGCCCGAACAGAATGATCTTCACCGTCTCGAAAATGATGAGCGCATCGAACGCCAGACTCTGATTCTTGATGTAGTAAAGATCGTATTGCAACTTCTGGCGCGCGTCCTCGATCGATGACCCATACGGGTATTTGATCTGCGCCCAGCCAGTCAAGCCCGGCGCGACCAAGTGCCGTTGTTCGTAGAACGGAATCTCTTCGGCCAATTGTTTGACGAAATGGGGGCGTTCGGGACGCGGCCCGACGAAGTTCATGTCGCCCTTGAGGATGTTCCAAAACTGCGGTATCTCGTCGATGCGCGTCTTGCGAATGATGCGCCCGACGCGCGTGGTCCGATCATCCTTCTCTTTGGCCCACACCGGTCCGTCCCTTTCCGCATCGACGCGCATGGACCGAAACTTGATCAAGGTGAAGATGCGCCCGTTCTTTCCGACGCGCTCTTGCCGGTAGAAGATCGGGCCCGGAGAATCGAGCTTGATGGCGATGGCCGTGACCACGGCGATGGGCAGCGACAGGATGGCGCCGATGAGCGCGACGCCGCGATGGAGCAGCGCGCGCAAAAAGGCGCTGACGCGCGCCTGACGCCCGCGGCTCGAAAAGATCAACCACGATGGGCGAACCATGTCGAGATGGACGCGCCCAGTCAAACGCTCGTAGAACGCTTGCGCCTCTTCGATTGCGACATCGCCTGACAGGCTCAGTTCGAGGAGCTGTTCGGTTGGGAATCTGCCGCGTCGCTCGCCCATGGCAACGACGATGCGATCGATCTTTTCGCTCTGCACGAGGGCCGCCAATTGTTCGGTTGTGCCGATCACGCGCGGGTTGATCAAGCTTTTGCCGACCAGTTCCGGCTTGTTATCGACGAAGCCGATGATGCGGTAGCCGGCATCGCGCCGCGCCAAGACCTCGCGCGCGACTTCGAGCGCCTGTGCCCCTGCGCCGACAATCAAAACACGCTCGCCCATGCTCGGGTGGCCCAGCACGTAGTGGATCGAGACGCGCCAGCCGACCATGAGCGCGAGCGCGAGCGGAAGCGCGATCAGTTGCACGCCGCGTCCGACCATCAGGTCGGGCACGAGGTAGAAGACGACGGCCAATGCCACCCACGCGATGCCGAGCGCTTGAATCAACCGCAAGATCAGTTCGCGTCGGTCGCCGATGACGACGAAGTCATACAGGTCGTAAAGATAGAAGGCGGTCAGGCAGACGAACGTGACGAGCCCCGCTTTGTAGAAGCCGTGACGTTCGACGACGTAGAGCTGAAATTCATCGGGACCGAGGCGCAAAAAGGCAGCCGTCACCATTCCGCCGAAGAGCAACGCCGCTTCGGCGAACAGGAGAAAGAGCGTACGCTTCTTGTGCCTGAGCGACCTCATGCCGCCTTTTCGTTGCCGTTCTTCTTGATCTCTTTCGACCGGCGGTAGTAACGACGGTAATAGTAGCTGTGTTCGTCGAGCGTCTCATCAACGCCGTTCAGAACCACGCCCAACAAGCGTTCGCGCGGCAACGGCTCGAGCAAGCGTTTGAGCAGGCTGTAGCGCGTGTAGCCGGCGCGGATGACGACCAATGCGGCATCGGCGCGATTGATCAGCACGGCGGCGTCGGTGAAGATGCCGAGCGGCGGAGCGTCGATGATGATGAAGTCGAACAGGCGCCGCACTTCGGCCAAGACGCTGCTGAAGCGCGGGCCTGAGAGCATCTCGGCGACGTCGTTGCGCTCGCGTCCGCCGGGCAACAGGAAGAGATCCGCCGGATCGAGCCGCACGATCGTCTGATCGAGTTCGATCTCGCCGGCGAGCACCTCCGAAAGTCCTGGGCGGCGTTCAAGCCCAAGGTAGTTGAGGGCGCACGGACGGCGCAGATCGCCGTCAATGAGCAAGGCGCGCACGCCATGCGTTTGGGCGAGCAACCACGCGAGGTTGATCGCGGTGACGGTTTTGCCTTCGAGCACGCCAGCGCTCGTCAGCACCACCGCCTGCACGTGACGTTGCTCCCCCGCATGCAGCACGTGCGTGCGCAGCGAACGGAACTGTTCGCACTCAGGCGACTGCGGTTGCGTGATCGCGATCAAGTGTTGATCAGCGCGCGCAGCGGAGACGTTGAGTGCGGGAAAGCCCGCCACGCGCGCCGACCGCTCAGCGTCCACCGTTGCCCCAGCCACCTGCGAAGCCCAACTGCCTTCGGGGAGTGCCGACCCTAGAGCAGCCGCTGCGTCGGTGCGCTCAGCGGACGCTGAAAAGAGCTGTGGTTCGCGCGCCGCTTTCGGCGTGAAGACTTCAGATCCTTCCAACAGCGCCTCAATCTGTTCCGCACGCGATGCGCTCGCATCGGAAAGGCGCGTCTTGTGTTCCTTCTTTTTGCCGTCCAATTCGGCGGCGCGTTTGAGTGCTTCGAAAACTCTTCCCATAACTTCGCAGTCCCTTCACCTTATTGCTTCTCAGCCCATTGTTCGTCGTCCCGCATGAGCGAGAGATGGTTCATCGTCCTCTGTGGTCCCTTCGCCTGCGGCCCACAGCTCAGCCCGTCCCTCTTCAGTCAACACGCTGGACCGATCGCCGTCGCCCGCGTCGGATGCATCGCCGGGTCCGCTCGGCAACAGATCGAGCGTTTCGGCGACCTCTTCGACGATGGCGCGGCTGATCGTCTGTTCGCGCGCGGCGAAACCGGCGATCAGCGCGTTATCGCACAGGTTGTTGATCTGGCGCGGGATCCCTTCCGAACAACGGAAGATGAAATCGATCGCGCTCGGCGTGAAGATGTCTGTGCGTTCGGCTCCGGCGACGCGCAAGCGCGTTGTGATGTAGCGCTCCGTCTCCTCGACGTTGGGTAGCGGGCGGATCTCACACCGGAGCGCAACGCGCTGTTTGAGCTGCCGAAGGCGCACGTCGTTCAGGACGTTGCGCAGTTCGGGCTGCCCCGTGAGCACGATCTGCAAGAGCTTGGCCGAATTGGTCTCGAAGTTCGAGAGCAAGCGAATCTCCTCGAGCACGTTGAGCGACAGCGCTTGCGCCTCGTCGATGATGAGCACGGTACGCAGCCCGCGCCGATGACGCGACTCCAAGATCTGACCGAGCGCCGTGAGAAGATCCGCCTTGTTCTCCCACCCCTGGATGTTCAACAGCGTCGGCGAACTCAGATAACGGTAGAACTCCGGCACCGACAGACGCGGGTTGAAGATGTAGCCGACGAGCACCGTCCGTTCCAGTCGCTGCATGATCCACCGAAGAACGGTCGTCTTGCCCGTGCCGACTTCGCCCGTGACGACGATCAAGCCCTTCCCGCTTTCGATTCCATAGTGAAGATTAGCCATCGCTTCGGCGTGCGACGGCGTGAAATAGATGAAACGCGGATCGGGCGTCAACGCGAATGGAAACTCTTTCAATCCGTAAAATTCCTTGTACACGATAATTCCCCTCTCAAGCGACAGGAGCTAGCGTTGGGCGACGAGTTCGGGACGTTCGTTTCGCCACGCGCGACGAGTGCGCAAACCGCTCTTCGTACTTCAAGCCTTTCATGCGATCGCCGCCTCCTCGATCGGTCACCTACCAATCGCCGCTCGCTGAAGATCGCTAACTCGTCAACCTTTCAAAGATGCGCGTTGCGCGCAGCAAAAGGATGAGCGCCGGAATGCTCAACACGGTCGCCACGAGACTGGCCGCCGCAAGCATGGCGCGACGCAACCGAAGACGTCGCTCTTCCTGCGGCGTATAAATCTCCGGCACGGTGACGAGCACCGGCAATCCCGTGTAGTGCTCGGCGTCATCCACCGTCTGAATGGTCAAAAGCCTTGGGACTTCCAACAACGCAGCGAGCAGCAACCCAAGACCGAGGCCGAGCGCGACGCCAAACCCCATCAACACAGGGCGCTTGGGCGCGACCGGCTTTTCGGGATAGTTCGCCGGGTCTATCACTTGAATCGTTTCCCCTTGCGCGTTGGCCGCGACATCGGCAGCGAGCGTCGCTTGCTCCTTTTTCTGCAACAGATCGTCGTACTGCGCTTTCTTCGTCTGGTACTCGCGGTTCAACGCTTCCAACCCGACCTCTGCGTTCGGCACCTGATTGAGCCGCCCTTCGATCATCGAGATCTGCGACTCGGTGTCGGCGAGTCGGCGTTGGAGGCGTTCGAGTTCACCGTCCAAGAGTTTGAGTTGCGCGCGGTAGCTGTTGATGCGCAGATCAGGGCGCCCTTCGATCTTCTTGCGCACCTCTTCGCGTTTGGCGCGCCCCTCTTCGACGAGCTTATCCATCTCGCGCTGCACGGCGTCGATCTCGGCCTGTTTGGCGATGACATCCGGGTTTTTCGGCTTGAGCACCGTCAGCATGTTCTGCTTTTCGGCTTCGAGCTGCGCCTTGCGCTGCGCAAGCTGCGCGTAGGCCAAGCTCTCTTTTGGATCGCCCAAACGCTCGACGATGTCCGCGCGGTCGCGCTCGGACTGTTCGATCAGATCGCTCAGTTGGTTGTTGAGCACGGTACGTTGATCGCGCAAACGCCCGATCTCGGCGATGAGCGCCTTCTGCTGCTCGCGCAATCCGGCCAACTGGCCCACCAGCGCCTGCGCCTCCGACGGGAGATTGCCGACGTTGCGTTGCATGAACTCGATCCGCTTCATGTCGATCTCGTCGAGTTCGCGTTTGGCTTCGGCTAAGCGTTGCTCGAAAAACTCTTTGGTCTGCGTCGAGGTGGCAGTGGTCGCCTTCATCTGCGCGTTGACGTATTTGGAGGCCAGTGCGGCGGCGACCGCTTGCGTCGCGCGCGGATCGTTGCCTCGGTAACTGATGCGAAAAGCGTTCGGCGTGTCGCGCGTCGATTCGATCTGAATGCGCACATCGCGCCGCATCCGTTCGATGATCGCTTCCATCGGTTCGCCGTTGCGGCGCTCTCGGACGTATAGATCGTAACGTTCAATCAGCGGTTGCAAAGCCGAGCGGCTCAGCACCTCTTGACTGATGTTGTTGATGCGAAGCGACAGGTCTTCTTCCGATAGTCGCGGGATGAAGGCGCTAGCGATGGTCGGCGGACGGACGATGAGCAAAGAGGTTGATTCGTAAACGTCCGGCAAACGCCACACGACGTAAGCGACCGCAACGGCGACGACGACGGTGGGTAACAGAATGGCCCATTTGCGTCTCCAGAGGATGCGCAGGTATTCGCCCGGAGTACGCTGGCGGAACTCGACACTCATAGTGGCACTCCTTACAAACTTCTGTTCGGTTGCGCGGCGCGTCGGGTGGTCTCGCGGCTTCGACGGGACTCGCGGCGTGCTGGCCTTACTTCACCGACGGGAACAGCTCCCGTCGTTCAACAAGGCTCAAATTAGCACAAACATCTGGCGCGCACAACGCCTGCTCGGTGCCAAGAGCGGGAAGAGCCTTGTGCACCGCGTCTCATCGCACCAACTGAAACCCACCCGCTTTCTCCGGTGGCACATCTTGCTTGAGAGTCCCGACGGGGCAAACGTCGCGCCCTCGGATGCGCATCGGAGCTTCAACGATCGTTGATGGGGAAGCGCCTCACTGGACTTCGGTCGGGACGGCCCAAGCGAGCCGCCCCCCATCAAGTTGTGCGGACAAGAGGGGAGCGAGCGTTCACGCCGCTCGCCACCCTCGTCCGAAGTTTACTCTTCCTGCTTCATGCGGCGGCGTGCCGCACCAGCCAATCCGGCTAATCCCGTTCCGAGCAACAGCATGGTCGCCGGTTC
>NZ_PSLQ01000117.1:0-3405 GCF_040289685.1 Pyrinomonas sp. | reverse complement strand
TATCTCCATAATTGACCGGCCTGAACGCTCGATGAAACTCGATTTCGGCTTCGTTGGTCTGCTCCATCTCAATATTTGGGGCAGACGTTGGGCGAACGCCGCCATATGATGTGCCGCCGTCGCCCATAAGCTCTTATGTCTCAACCGTTTAGGCGACGAGGGCGGGCAGACTTTAGCATGGCCCTGAAACGGTGTAAAGACCGCCCTTGCCGCTACTTCGGATGGCTAAGTTGAAGATATGCTTGAAGTAAGGGAAAGACCGCGGCGCGGAGGCGAACGGTAGGTGAACGAAATTCCGCATAGGTTGCAGCGGATCGCCAATCGCTTGTGGGCCAAGGTTTGAACATTGACGTACAGCCTCCACAGTTGTGGAAAAGTTGAGCCTCTGAACGTTGATCTCTTAAGCAGATGAGCGTTTCGTTCACGCCGACGGGCACGCCGTTGTGGAAAAGTTGAGCCCCTGAAGCTGATGGCGTGCCCCGTTCAAACAGAGTCTTTGCCGAACGCGAGACGCTAGCTATTGAGCGCCGGATCGAGGCTTGCCGTTGGGTTGGCGGCCCCGCCTTTGCGTGACGTTTCGCGCGATGTTCTCCGGATGCGCGTTGACACTGGTTCATGGACGCGCATATCATCCGTTTCGTTTCGATGGCTCAAAAGCGGCGCGTCAAAGCGCGGTCGGTGCAGCGAGCAGATGTCTACTCCGCGAATCAAACGAATCGGCGTCATCGTCAAACCCAACCAGCCGGAAGCGACGCGCACCATCTGCCATTTGGCGCAGTGGTTGGCCGAACGAAATGTGGAGTTGATCGGCTGTCTAGAGATAGACCGGCAGCGCATTGAAGCGGAAACCGGATGCGTGATCCCGACCGTGGCGCGGTCAAAACTTGCCGAATCCGTGGATTTGATCGTCGTGCTTGGCGGCGACGGCACGATGCTTTCAGTGGCGCGCATTGTTGGCGCGCATGAGATTCCGGTGCTCGGCGTGAACTACGGTCGGTTGGGTTACCTTGCGGAGTTTCGCACCGAAGAGATGCTCGCCGCTCTTGAGACGGTGCTTGAAGGCGAGTACAAGCTGGATCAGCGCGTGATGTTGGAAGCCGAACTGGTGCGCGGAGGGCAGATGCTGGCACGCGACCGCGTGCTCAACGATGTCGTCATCAGCAAGGCAGCGCTGGCGCGCATCATCGAGATCGAAGCGCGCTTGAACGGTCAATTCGTCAATTCTTTTCGCGCCGATGGACTGATCGTCTCCACGCCGACGGGGTCAACGGCATACAATCTTTCCGCTGGCGGTCCGATTGTCTATCCTTCAATGAGCGCCGTCGTGATCACGCCGATTTGTCCGCACACGCTTTCGAACCGCCCCATTGTCGTGCCAGACGACGCGCTCATCGAACTCGCTTTAAGGACGCGCGAAGAAGTGGTCCTGACGTTAGATGGGCAGATCGGATTGCCGCTCGAAGTGGGAGATGTAGTGCGCGTGCGGAAAAGTCGCACCGCGTTCAACCTCGTGCAACCGCCCAACAGGAACTATTTCGACGTGTTGCGCGACAAATTGAGTTGGGGAAGGTAGAATCCCTCGCGCGATCGAGCAAGAGGGTGTCGAGATGCAAGAAGCTTTGTGCGGTTGCGCCTCGCTTCGAGAGATCTTTTGAGCTACAGAAAGTTCAGCGTACGAGGGCAGATGAACGAGAGGTTACCAAACGAAATCGCGCCCGACCGCTTTGAGCGGGAAGTGACGACGGACCTCGACGAGAAAACAGCCGACCAGCCAAAAGGGATGCCGCTTCATCGCCGCATCCTGCTCGGTTTGGTAATTGGCGTGCTTTTCGGCGTTGGCGTCAACATCGCCTTGGGCGGCAACGACCCGCGCGTGGTCTGGTTCGTTTCGAACGTCACCGAACCGATCGGCCAATTGTTCTTGCGGTTGCTGTTGATGATCGTCGTCCCGCTCGTCTTCTCGTCGCTGGTGGTGGGCGTTGCTGGCATCGGCGACGTGCGAAAGCTTGGGCGCGTCGGCGTGAAGTCTTTCGCTTACACGCTGGTGATTTCGGCCATTTCGGTCGCTATCGGCATCGCTTTGGCCAACACGGTTCGGCCCGGCGAACGCATCTCGGAGCAGACGGCGGCGGCGTTGGAGCAGCGTTACGGTTCGGATGCTGCCAAGCGCGTCGAAGAGGCCAAAAAGAGCGGCGTGGGCAACGAAGCGGTGGCCTTGCAGGTTGTCAAATCGATCGTTCCGGCCAATCCCATCGCCGCCGTCGCCAGCGAGACGCCCAACATGCTTCACTTAATGTTCTTCGCGTTGATGTTGGGCGTTGCGCTGACGTTGGTCGCTGAACAGACGGCGGCTCCGCTCATCCGCGGATTGCAGAGCCTATATGAGGTCTCGGCTAAGATCATCGACATCATCATGAAGCTGGCGCCTTTTGCCGTCGCGTGCCTTTTGTTCAACAACACGGCGCGTTTCGGTTTGGATCTGTTGGGCGCGCTCGCGTGGTTCGTGCTGACCGTGCTGCTCGGTCTTTCAATCCACATGTTCGGCGTCTATTCGCTCTCCGTCTACTTCCTCTCGCGTATCTCGCCGGTGGAGTTCTTTCGACGCATCAAGACGGTGATGCTGACGGCCTTTTCGACCAGTTCTTCCAACGCGACGTTGCCCACCGCGCTGCGCGTCTCGGAGGAGAATTTAGGCGTTCCGCGCGAGATAAACAGTTTCGTGTTGACGGTTGGCGCAACGGCCAACCAGAACGGCACGGCTTTGTATGAAGGCGTGACGGTGCTCTTTCTAGCGCAGCTTGCCGGCGTCGAACTGTCGCTCGGCCAACAGGTCATGGTCGCTTATCTTGCCATTCTCGGCGGCATCGGCACGGCGGGCGTGCCTTCCGGCTCGATCCCTTTCATCGTGTTGGTGCTGGCTAGCATCGGGGTCAATCCCGCTTTGATCGCCATCATCCTCGGCGTGGATCGCATCCTCGACATGTGCCGCACGACGCTCAACGTCACGGGCGACATCACGGCGGCCACGTATGTTGCGCGTTCGGAAGGGTATCGCCTGCTCGGCGAGCGCACGTCTTCAGCAGAAGGGCTTGCCCCAACGGTGATCGAACAAAGAACGGAATGAGAAACAGCCATTGCGCTAGAGGTGCGCCGCAAATGCGTTCTCGGCAACGCTCGAACAAAGAACGGAATGAAAACACCGATGCGGAGCGCGGTTGTACGAGAATCATGCTGAAAAGAGTGTGGTTGTGCGCTCTATACGCTCGCGGAGCGGCGAAACTGCACCGTCCCGCGTCGTTGCCGTTTGCGGAACGGGACGTGCTTACGGACGAAGGCGCGATCCGGCTGGGTTAGAAAAACGGGGGAGCGCGAGTGGGCTGTAATCCCCCTCAATTCATTGAGGGG
>NZ_PSLQ01000052.1:0-26709 GCF_040289685.1 Pyrinomonas sp. | reverse complement strand
TGCCCCTCAATTTATTGAGGGGAGGACGTCACCTGAAAGCGCCACGCTGATCAGCCTTCGTGTTGTGGAGGAGAGAAGGATGAAGGAGAAACTGCAACCGGCTTTGTTCGGTGGTTTGCTGACGGGATTGTTGTCAGCGATTCCGATAGTGAGCGCGGCCAACATATGTTGCTGTTTGTGGGGAGTTGTCGGTGGGTTACTGGCGGGATATCTCTACATCAAGAAATCTCCGTTGCCGGTCAAAACAGGGGAGAGCGCACAAGTCGGATTGTTTGCTGGCGTGATCGGCGGACTCATCTACATCTTGATCGGCCTTCCGCTGAGCCTGATTTTCAGGCAAAGCGTGAATGAAATGATGATCAGCTTCGCTTCGCGACTCGATCCGTTGCAGGCCGCAGCGATAAGGCAACAAGTGGAGAGCCAGTCCTTTGGGGAAGCTTTGGTTTTGACTACGTTGATCATGCTCCTTGGCGCAATACTTCTCGCCGCTTTCTGCACGGTCGGCAGTCTGATCGCCGTCCCGCTCTTCGAAAAACACCGCCCTGACTAGCTGTCCCGTCGGTGCCGCTGCCTGCTGCCCCGCCGTGTGAGAAGATGCGCGCGCGAATCCACGCCAACGGCGTCGCCTCGAACGAATTGATCGAGGCGGCGCTGTGGGCTAAACTTATCAGTTTTTGAACTTCCGCTCGTCGAAGCGGCTTAAGGATGGCGCGGTCGGATGTTTGCTTTTGAGTTCAACACGCCGGATGAGCTTTTGCAGCGGCTTTTCGAGAACATCGCGGTAAAAACGGCGGAGAACATCAGTCCGCTCTACCGTCTCGATCTTTTCGACTGGACCGTGCTGGCGCTCTACTTCGGGTTGCTCGGCTTTCTCTCCATCTATGGAGTGTACCGTATCAAACAGGTCGTGGATTTCTGGCGCTACCGGCACTCCGCGCCCGTGCCCAAAAGGACGTTGAGCGAGGCGGAGCTTCCGCGCGTCACCGTGCAGCTTCCGCTCTTCAACGAGCTTTACGTCGTCGAGCGTCTCTTGCAGGCGGTCACCGCGCTCGATTATCCGCGCCACCTATTGCAGATTCAGGTGCTCGACGATTCGACGGACGAAACGCAAGGGGTCGCGCGCTCGCTGGTCCAACACTACGCGCAGCAAGGATTCGAGATCGAATACATCCACCGCGCTGACCGGACCGGTTTCAAAGCGGGGGCTTTGGCCAACGGGATGCGGACCGCAACGGGCGAGTTGATCGCCATCTTCGACGCCGATTTCGTTCCCCGCCCGGATTGCCTGCGCAAAATGGTCCACTATTTTGCCGACCCGCTCGTCGCGTGCGTGCAGATGCGCTGGTCGCACATCAACGGGGCGTACAACCTGCTGACGCGCTTGCAGACGATCATGCTCGATGGCCATTTCGTCATCGAGCAGACGGTGCGCAATCGCACCGGGGGGTTCTTCAATTTCAACGGGACGGCTGGGATTTGGCGCCGATGCGCCATCGAGATGAGTGGCGGTTGGCAGCACGACACGCTCACGGAAGATACAGACCTTTCGTTTCGCGTGCAGTTGATGGGTTGGCGGTTCGTCTATTTGCTCGATGAAGACACGCCGTCCGAAGTGCCTGTTGAGATCAACGCTTTTAAAGCGCAGCAAAGGCGCTGGGCCAAGGGCGTGACGGAAGTGGCGCTCAAGCTCTATCCGCGCATCTGGCGGGCACATTTGCCTTTGCGCGTCAAGCTGGAGATGTTCTTTCGCCTGACGGGCAACCTCAGCTACCCGCTGATGATCATCGCCAGTCTGTTGCAGTTTCCGCTGCTCCTCGTCCGCTACAACCAGGGCTTTTACCAACTGATGCTCTTCGATCTTCCGTTGCTCTTCTTTTCGACGATCTCGGTGGCGCTCTTTTACGGCTCGGCCATCTGGTATCTGGACGGCGGGCGTTCGCGGCGGCTGCTTCATCTGCCGTTGGTCATGGCGTTGGGCATCGGCCTCGCCTTCTCGAATGCGCGCGCTGTGCTCGAAGCCCTATTCGGCGTGCGCACGGAATTCATCCGCACGCCCAAATACCGCGTCGAGCACGCCGATGATGCGACGTGGAAGAGGAAGAAATACCGCCGTCGGCATGGCCTCTTGCCGTTGCTCGAGATAAGCTTCGCCATCTATTTCCTACTGGCGTTCATCTACGCGGTTCACATGGAGCTTTGGGGCACGCTGCCTTTTCTCGCGCTCTTCTTCTTCGGTTACGCTTACATGGGCGCGATGAGTTTGCTGCAAACGGTGAACGAGAGATTCTGGCAACCGCTTCGCCGTTTGCTCCCATCGTCGCGCCGCTTTGCCGGACCGACGTGAAGTCGAACGTTTGATGATCGAGATCGCTGCTCGGTTGAGGGGACCTCGAACGGGCTTCCCGTCGCGCTCGCCATGAGAGATGGTTGGTTGCGTTCGCCGCTGGCGATGATCGTGCTCGCCGCCGTGCTCTTCAGCACGGGCGGTTTATTCATCAAGCTGAGCGCGCTCTCAGCCTTCGAGCTCTCGTGCGGGCGTTCGCTGTTTGCCGCGGCGACGGTGGCCCTCTTGACGCGCCGCCAAGGTTTCAAGACGAACAGCATCACGCTCCTTTCGGCGGCGCTCTACGCCGTTCTCTTGCTCCTTTTCGTCGTGGCGACGAAGCTGACGACGGCGGCCAACGCGATCTTCCTTCAATACACGGCGCCGGTTTACGTGCTCGTGCTCGAACCGCTGTTGTACGACGAGCGTTTCCGTTTCACGGATCTGTTGGTCGTCGTCTGTTGCCTTTTCGGGATGGCGCTCTTCTTCGTCGGAAAACTCAGTCCGGCGGACATCGGCGGCAATATCGCGGCGTTGATTTCGGGCCTCTGCTTCGCGCTCTTCATGCTGCTACTGCGACACCCGCGCGCACGCGCGGTCAATAGTGCCGCTCCGGTCATCTATGGCAACCTCTTGCTCGCTGCGCTGACCGCCCCGGCTTTCATCGCGGGCATTGAAAAACTTTCGTTGCGCGAGCTTGCGATCGTCGGTTATTTAGGCACGGTGCAGATCGGCCTCGCCTACGTCTTCTTTACGCGCGGCATTGCGCGCGGAGCGCGTTCGCTCGATGCCGGCATCATCGGCTACATCGAACCGGTGCTCAATCCCTTGTGGGTCTTCCTCACACTCGGCGAGCGACCGTCGTCTTGGGCGCTTCTTGGCGGCGCGATCATCATCACAGCCGTCATCGGGCATACCATTCAACGCGCGCGCACAGCGCCTTGCGAAACCCCTACCGACGCGCGCATTTGAAGCGGCGAGGAAGCGTCTGAGCTTCCGACGGTGATGCGATCAAGGCGGGCGCTGCGCTGAAAACGAAAGAGCGAAGCACTTAGTCGAAGATGGACTTATCGGCTGAAAACGAAAGGGCGAAGCATCTTCGATCGGATGCTTCGCCGCGCGGGATCTTCTCTTTCGTCTCGCTCCGCCGATGGTGTTCGGCGGATGTTGGACTGAAGATGCTTCAACTGAAGATGCTCCGCACTTTGTCCATGAGGCTTTCGTTTTCGAAATCGCGATCTTCGATCTCGGCCAGTTGCTCCAACAATCGACGCTGCTCGCGCGTCAACGAAGTCGGCGTCACCACGGTGACCGAAACGAACAGATCGCCGCGTCCGCGTCCGCCCAAGACGGGCATCCCGTGCCCCTTGAGACGAAAAACCGTGCCCGTTTGCGTCCCCGGCGGAATGCGCAGCGTCTCTTGCGCGCCGTCGAGCGTTGGGACGTTGATCTGCGCGCCGAGCGCCGCTTGTGCAAACGAGATCGGGACGTTGATGTAGAGGTTGCTCCCTTGACGTTCGAACCGTTCGTGCTCGCGGACGTTGATGACGATGTACAAATCACCCGGTGGACCGCCGCGTTCGCCCGCTTCGCCCTCGCCAGCGATGCGTATACGCGAACCGGTTTCAACGCCTGCCGGTATCTTGACTTCGAGGGTCTTTTCGCGTTCAAGCCGTCCCGCACCGCGACATTCACGGCACGGCGTGCGCACGACGCGCCCCGCGCCGCGACACGTCGCACAGGTGCGCGCCACCGAAAAGAAGCCTTGCTGGTAGCGGACTTGGCCGATGCCGCCGCAGGTCGGACAAGCTTCGGGTTGCGTGCCTGGCATGGCCCCCGTCCCGCGGCAGACGTGACAGGTCTCCAGACGTGGTATGCGAATGGTCCGCGTGGCGCCTTGCGCCGCCTCTTCCAGCGAGATCTCCACGTCGAAGCGCAGATCGGCTCCGCGTTGCGGCGCTTGCCGCCGCGCGCTCCGCCCGCCGAAGACTTCGCCGAAGCCGAAGAAATCGTTCAGGATGTCTTCAATACCGCCGAAGCCAGTGGTGGACCAGCCGCCGGTGGTTCCAGCGCCGGACACGCCCGCGTGCCCGTAGCGATCGTAGAGCGCACGCCTTTCCGGGTCGGAGAGCACCGAATAAGCTTCGGCTGCCTCTTTGAACTTCTCTTCGGCTTCCGGATCGCCCGGATTCTTGTCCGGATGATAACGCACGGCAAGACGCCGGTAAGCGCTTTTGATCTCTTGCTCGGTCGCGTTGCGACTGACACCTAGAACTTCGTAATAATCCCTTTTGGTCATGGGTCACCGAATCTTCTTCGGAAAACTTTTCGCGTGAGAACGGATTTTTGAACAAGCTGCGAAAGGGCACGCTTCCTTTCGCGTCAAACCGTAAATATACAACGGGAGCGGGTCAAGACCGAAGCCGTCCCGAAACGGTTCAGAGGCTGGACCGATGAGGGATTGGAGGGCGCAAAGACTTGCCATCCGATGTGAATTGATAGGCAGCTTGTGGGGCAAGATGCGCACGTTGGAGGGTAAACCCACGCCATCCAGTCCTCTCTTCATCCGCCCTGCAAAGGGGGCCGCCTCATCCGGTCGAACAAACCGTAGTCTTCGGGTCAATTCGTTTCCGCGCGATCTTGTTCGGACAATGCGTTGGTCGAATTGAGCATCGCGGCTGTCAGTTGCGCCGCGAGCTTTTCGATCTCTTCGAGCGCGCGGCGGATCTCTTCGGGATCCTCCGATTGAGTTGCGGCGTGCGCGTCATTGATCGCTCGATGCGCTTTGCGTCGTGCGTCAGGCGACAGGGCGGCGCCGAATTCGTGAAAGGTGCGTTCCGTATTACGCACCAAGCCGTCCAGCCGATTGCGCATGGCGATGATCTCTTTAAGCCGACGATCAAGCTCGGCGGCGGTGTGCGCCTCGGCGATCAACCGTTCGATCTCTTCAGCGGACAGTCCCGAAGTTGGCGTAACGCGCATCTGTTGTTGTTTGCCGGTGGCCTTGTCGAGCGCTGAAACGGAGAGCATGCCGTTGGCATCCACTTCAAACGTCACTTCGATCTGCGGCACGCCGCGCGGCGCGGGCGGAAGCCCGACGAGTTCGAATTTGCCGAGCGAGCGGTTGCCGCTGGCGATCTCGCGCTCGCCCTGCAAGACGTGGATTTCGACCGACGTCTGATTATCGACGACCGTAGTGAAAACGAGGCTCTTGCGCAACGGCACGGTCGAATTGCGTTCGATGATCTTGGTGAAGAGCCCGCCGCGCGTCTCCACGCCGAGACTGAGCGGCAGCACGTCGAGCAGGACGATATCTTTCACGTCGCCCGTCATCACGCCCGCTTGAATGGCCGCGCCCATCGCGACCACTTCATCAGGGTTGATCTCCGCCGACGGTTCGCGCCCGAAGATCTCGCGAACCGTGCGCATGACGATGGGCGAGCGCGTTTGCCCGCCGACGAGCAGCACCTTGTCGATGTCCGTCGGTTGAAGTTTGGCATCCCATAGCGCCTTTTGACACGGCTCGATCGTCTGTTCGACGAGATCGGCCACTAACTCCTCGAACTTCTCGCGCGTCAGCGTCTTGTTGAAATGTTTCGGCCCGGTCGCGTCCGCCGCGATGAAAGGCAGGTTGATGGTCGTCTCAGTGAGCGAAGAAAGCTCGCACTTGGCCCGTTCGGCGACCTCTTTCAGCCGCTGCAGCGCAAGCCGGTCCTGTCGCAGATCGATGCCGGTTTCGTCGAGAAACTCTTTGACCATCCAATCGACGATCCGCTCATCGAAGTCCTCGCCGCCGAGAAAAGTGTTTCCCGCTGTGGAGAGGACCTCGAAAACGCCATCGTTGATCTCAAGGATGGAGATGTCGAACGTCCCGCCGCCCAAGTCGTAAACGGCGACTCGCTCCGACTCGGCACGCCCGAGGCCATAGGCGAGCGCCGCCGCGGTCGGCTCGTTGATGATCCGTTCGACCTTGAGACCCGCGATGCGACCGGCGTCTTTGGTCGCTTGGCGTTGCGCATCGTCGAAGTAGGCCGGAACAGTGATGATGGCTTCAGTGACCGGTTCGCCGAGGAAATCTTCGGCAGCCGCCTTGAGCCGTTGGAGAACGATGCTGGAGATCTCTTGTGGGCTGTAGACGCGCCCGCCAACACGCACGCGCGCATCGCCGTTTTCCGCTTCAACGATCTCGTAAGGACACGTCTGGCGCGCCTGTTGCACTTCGGGTGCATCGAAGCGTCTGCCGATCAATCGCTTGACCGCATAGACGGTGTTCGTCGGGTTGGTTACGGCTTGGCGTTTGGCGATCTGCCCGACGAGTCGTTCGCCTTTTTCGGTGAAACCGATGACCGAAGGAGTGGTTCTGCCGCCCTCTTTGTTGGGGATGATCTGCACGGTGCCGCCTTCGAGCACCGCGACGCAACAGTTGGTCGTTCCTAGATCTATGCCGATGATCTTTCCCATAGCAGTTCCAAGGATCGTAGAGGGTAGAGGTGAGACGAAGAGTTCAAAAACGACGGTGGCACAGAAGATTGGGCCACCGCCGTGCGACTCATTCTCTTGTTGCGACCTTGACCATCGCCGGACGCAGCAGTTTGTCGCCGAGGAGGTAACCGCGCACAAGCTCTTCGACGACGGTGTTTGGTTCCACTTCGTCGGTCGGTTCGGTCGCGACCGCTTCATGAAAGTGTGGGTCGAACGGTTGTCCGACGGCGGCCACCGGTTTGATCCCGAAGTTTTCGAGGATTCCGTCCAGTTGCTTGCTGATCAATTCCACGCCCGCAAGAAAATGGCGGAACTCTTCGGATTCCTGCGCTGCCGCCGACCGTTTAGCTTCCAAAGCGCGGCGCAGGTTGTCGATCACGGGAAGCAGTTGGTTGACGATCTCGCCGAGCACGCGCTGATAAGTTTCAGCCCGCTCGCGTTCCATGCGCTTGCGGAAGTTTTCGAATTCCGCCTGCCGCCGAAGCAGCAGATCGCGCAGGCTTTGATGTTCGATCTTCGCCTTGGCGAGTTCCTCTTCGAGGCGCCGGAGTTCGGCCCGCGTAGCGATCAGTTCGGCCATTACCGGACCGGCCGCCTCTTCGGCAGGATGCGCCTCGCGCGTTTGTTCGGGCACGACTTCCGGTGTTTTCTGTCGTTCTCGTTCTTCGGGCAGGTCTTGCGTCGAGGGGGCACCTGCGGTGTCCGTCGCTGGAGCTTGTTCGTCGCTCGGTCCGCGACGAACGCGTTGCCCGACTTCTGTCTCTCCCTCGTATGAGGATTGGCGCCCGATCTCTTCTGCTGTTACCGAAGAATTGCCGATTTCCGCCGCCGGATTCTCTTCGGCTTGTTCGTCGCGCGGCGTTGCCTGGTCGGCGAAATTGACCGGGATGCGCTTTGATTTTCGTTGCTCTTTGTTTCTGATCATGATGACATGTTGGAATTGAGTTTGCGCTCCACAACGCGCGCGATGTGTCCCACAAGCCCGATGACGCGTTCGTATTCGAGGCGCATCGGACCCATGATGCCCAGCGCGCCGAAAGAAGAGTCGGCCAAACGATACGGGGCTGCAACGAGCGAGCACGCGCGCATGATCGGCGCACGATGTTCGCGTCCGATGATGACTTGTACCGACGACCGCTCGCGCGCAAGACATTCGTTCAAGATCTTGATCAAACGCCGCTTCTCTTCCAGCGTGCGGACCAGCGCGCGGAGCGTTTCGAGGTCGGCGAAGTCCGGTTTGGTCAAGATGTTCGATGTCCCATCGACATAGATTTCGCCCGACCGGTCGTCGGCGTCAGCTAGACTGCGCTCGCATAGCAGCGCCGCGCGGCGTTGCAATTCATCATAGAACGCCCTCTTTTCGCGAATGATGCGCGTTAGTTCCGCGCGAATCGCCTGAAGGCTCTGATGACGAAATTCTTCGTTGAGGTAACGCGCCGCGCGATCCAGTTCCTCTTGTTCCAATTGTTCATCAAGGCGCACGAGCCGATGCTGGACGATGTTCGGGGCAAGGACCAACACGACGAGAATGTGCCCATCCATGAGCCGCACGAATTCGACGTGTTGAAGCTTTTGATCGGTCACAGGCGGCGCGAAGACGATGCCGACGTTGTCAGTTAATTCCGATAGAAGGTGCGAAGCGCGCCCCATCAATCGCGCGGGATCAGGTTCGATTTCGCCGAGCGCGCGTTCGATTGCGAGCAGATCGCTCTTTGGCAGGCGCGCGTGCCCCAGCATGTGATCCACATAAAAGCGGTAACCTTTGTCCGTCGGCACGCGCCCCGCCGACGTGTGCGGCTGCTCGACCAATCCCGCTTCTTCAAGCTCTGCCATGACGTTGCGAATGGTCGCCGGACTCCACCGCGCCGCATGCGCGCATCGTTCCGCAACCGTGCGCGAGCCAACCGGCTCGCCCGTCACCAAGTGCTCGCGGATAATGGTCGCCAGCACTAATTGGGCACGCGCATCCGGTGTCCAAGCGTTTGAACGTGTGTTTCGCGTGACCATCGGAAACCGCAAATGCGGGCAGGATCGAAAAGGTCTTAACGCGGCAAAAGCCCGCTTGATCACAGTCTAACGGGCGGCACGGCGCACTGCCCTCGGCAAGTATAGCGAAACGATCGTGCCCGTGCAAACAGCTTTTTTGGCGCGCCGTTTGCGCCAAACTGGCGTCGGAGGCGCGTGCCCGAGGCAAGAGCGATCGCCGGTCGTTGGCGCACCAGTTCGGAGGTTTCGAAACCGCCCTTGCGTTTGTGTAAGTTATTGATCCTCGGTCGTTTGCGTTTCGCAAAGGGCGTTCGCCGCCCCGGCCTTCAGGTTAAATCCCTGTTCCATTTGAGTTTAAACGCTGTACATGGTGACCAGCGTCCCGACGTCGAAAATCCTCCCTGCCCGCATGTCGAAGAGTCTTCAAGGGTTAGCTCGTGGCATGAGGGACGGCATTTGACGCCTTTCGCCGCTTCTCCGTAAGATGGGCAAGCATTCTTGCCTTGTCAGCAACACGGCCGACTTTGGTCCGAACATCTTTCAGGATCGCTCAGGCACGCAAAGGCTGCGTTAGGCCACCCAACGGCTCGGAGCTGATAACCGAAAATCTCGCGGACAAGGGGATGAAAAAGGCTTATGGTGGATTCTGCATCGCACTTGAGTTACCTCTACACTGAGGCTTTTCGTCAAATCGAACCGCGCCGGACGCCGCCCGAAGTGGAGGTCCGTTTCTACCCGTATGCCGGTCTTCATCATACCATCAGGCTTCGTTCGGGGCGCGTTTACGTGCGCATTTCAGATATTTTCCGCAACGCGCCGCTCAAGGTTCACCGCGCGTTGGCGTTCATCTTGGTCGCCAAGTTGCTCCGACGACGCACGCCCGAGGTGCACGACCGCGTCTACCGCGATTACGCTTGTACGCCCGAAGTGATGCGCGCAGCGGACCTTGCGCGTCAAAAGCGCGGGCGCAAGATCGTCTCCTCGGCGCGCGGACAGGTCTATGATCTAGACCGCATGTTCGATCGGTTGAACCGACGCTACTTCGATGGAAAACTGCCCAAACCGACGCTGACTTGGTCGCAACGGCGGACGCGCCGTATCTTGGGACACCACGATGGCGTCCACGATACCATTGTCATCAGCAAGACGCTCGATTCGCGCGATGTGCCCGAATGGTTCGTCGAGTACATTCTCTACCACGAAATGTTGCACATCAAACATCCAGCGCGCATCATCAACGGTCGGCGCTACTACCACACCAAAGCGTTTCGCACCGAAGAGGAGCGATTCCCATACTACGAACAGGCGCAGGAATGGCTTGACCGCATCGCGCGTCGGTACCGCGCGCCACGCGCGCGCGCAGCATAATAAAAAGAGGGGCTTCGTCGTGGCGGCTAGGCAGCCTAACACGACCATCGGCACACTTGCGCGACGCGGAGAAAAATTTCTTCGTCCACGACGTGCGTTGCGGCGTCCAACCTCAACGGAGCATCGCCTCATCATAAAGGCGATGAAGCGCTGCGAAGTTTTTTGAAACCAAAACGAGACTGGCAGCGTTTAATGGAACAGGAAGGTGGGCTCCTCCGAATGAGACGGGCCAGCGCCTTGAGACGGAACGCTTCTCCCTCCGGCGTCTCCGAATGGGGTGCTGGCCCGTTCTCTTTGTGCCCGATTAGCAGGTAGGACCAAGCAATAATAGCGCCGATTCTTTGTTCAAACAAGTATCTCTCGCGCCGAGGGGGCCGTTTGGGGCGCGCGGTCTTTTTGAAGCGGACGTGCGCGTCGTCGCGGATCCACTCAGCGACGGTCTATTCCTCGCTTTTGCGCGTCGGGCGGAGGCTCGCCGAGGTTGCGGACTCAGCCCTAGCGCTTGGCGTGGTTATTAGCGTGACTTTGAGCGAGTTTTTGCTTGGGCAGTGGGCTCAAGTCCTCAGGTCAAAGATTGGGCCATCGCTTTTGATCGCTGCGCTCTTTCGGCGAACTCGACGGGACGGACTTGAGAACGTTCGCACGCTTCGGGCGCAAACGCGTTTTCGGGTCCTCGTATCGAACGGCTGTAAAGAGACGAAGGGTCGGTTTCCCTTTGTCTGCCTGCCCATTTTCATCGAACGAATCGCGCGTTCTTACGCGAGCTTTGGTTGAGAGCCGATTGCGTGCGGCTTGACGTCTTTGTTCTGTCTGTGGCAACACGGACAGTTACAAGTTGAGAGCCATCTGCGTGCAGCTTGACGCTCAAAGAAGCAGCGTGTTAGCGTGCCGCTGGAAAAAACTTTGGCGGCGAATCGCGAAGCGGCGAGGTCGTTCCGAGTCTGGGCACACGCGAGCGCTGCTCTTAATTTGGAGGCGTAAAGGTGAGCGAACATGTCTTCAAAGGCATAGACATCGTCGGCACTTCCGACCAGAGTTTCACTCATGCTGTGGAAGTGGCTATCGAAAGGGCGCGTCAGACGTTGCGCCATCTTTCGTGGTTCGTCGTCACGGAACAACGCGGCGGCTTGCGCGAAGGGCGGATCGAATATCAAGTCACCCTGCGCGTCTTCTTCCGCATCGAAGACGAAGAGTGAAAGGTCAACTCACGCCGACGGGATAGCAGGATAAGTGCCGAATGAAGGCGAGGGTCGGTGCGGTCAAGATCAGGCGAGCGCGCCACAAAGAAGCCGAACTGCTCAGCGAGTTGGCTTTTCGTTCCAAAGCCGTGTGGGGCTACGATGAGGCTTTCATGCGCGCGTGTCGCGATGATCTGAGGCTTTCGCCCGCTGATCTCGTTCGCGATCACGTCTTCGTTATCGGGGCTGACGGGTCGATCGTTGGATTCTACCGGCTGCGCGATGCGGGCTGGGTCGCGCTGTTGGCCGATCTGTTCGTCGCGCCTGAGATGATCGGTCGAGGCTACGGCAAACGGTTGTGGCAACATGCTGTACGCACCGCTCGGCGCTTCGGCTATCATCGAATAGAGGTCCACAGCGACCCGCACGCAGAAGGTTTCTATCTCGCAATGGGGGCGGAGCGCGAAGGCGAGGTCGTTTCCACCGTCTTCGCTGACCGTCGGTTGCCGCGATTGACCTGCCATTTGACCTCGTCAACCTGAGTAACTGAAAGCGCGGGTTTTACGCCCTTTCTTGACACCCATGTGGGTGCCCCTCTATCATTTTCGTTTTCGGCTCCGGTCGCTTGCCCTGTTCTTGGTGAAGCCATGTTCGAGTCCTTATCCGACAAGCTCAAGCGGACGTTGAAGAACCTGCGCGGCGAAGGCGTATTGCGCCCGGAGCACGTCGATGCGGCGCTGCGCGATATCCGTCTTGCGTTGCTCGAAGCCGATGTCAATTACAAGGTAGCCAAAGACTTCATCGCGCGCGTGCGCGAAAAGGCGCTTGGGCAAGAGGTTTGGCAAGAACTCAAACCGGCCGAGCAGGTTGTCAAGATCGTCTATGATGAATTGGTGGAGCTGCTGGGCGGAACTTCGTCGCGTCTGGTCTTCACGAAGCAATCGCCCAACGTCGTCATGATCGTTGGGTTACAGGGTTCGGGCAAGACGACCTCGACGGGCAAGATCGCGCTCTGGCTAGCGAAGAACGAGCAACGCAAGCCGTTGCTCGTCTCAACGGACGTTTATCGCCCGGCGGCTCGCGAGCAGTTGAAAGTGATCGCTAAGGCGACGGGGCAGGCGATCTTCGATCTGCCGGAGTCGAACGATCCCGTGCTGCTTGCGCGCGAAGCGGTACGCCACGCGCGCGACTACGGCTACGACACGTTGCTGATCGACACGGCGGGACGACTTCACATCGACGACCAGTTGATGGAGGAGCTGGTCCGAATCAAGAGCGAGACGCGCCCGATCGAAATCCTCTTCGTGGCCGATGCGATGACCGGCCAAGACGCCGTCCGTTCGGCTGAGGAGTTTCATCGCCGCGTTGGGATAACGGGCGTCGTCCTGACCAAGATGGATGGCGATGCGCGCGGCGGCGCGGCGCTTTCGATCAAACAGGTGACGGGGCAGCCCGTCAAATTCGTCGGCGTCGGCGAAAAGTACGATGCACTCGAACCCTTCTACCCGGATCGCATCGCGCAACGCATCCTCGGCATGGGCGACGTGCTTTCGCTCATCGAGGAGGTGCAGGCCAAGGTCGATCGCGCCGAAGCCGAAGAGCAACTGAAGAAGATTCAGAAGAATGAGTTCACGCTCGACGATTTTCGTCAACAGTTGCGACAGGTCAAGAGGCTCGGTTCGCTCTCGAAGATCATGAAGCTGCTGCCCGACCAGCTTCTCGGCAGCATCGGCCTCCCCGATTTGACCGAGGAGCAATCGGCTGCCATCGAACGCGAGTTGAAACGCACCGAGGCGATCATCGATTCGATGACGCCGGAAGAGCGAGCCGATCACCGCATCTTGAACGCGAGTCGGCGGCGCAGAATCGCGCGAGGGTCTGGCACCACCGTCGCCGAGGTCAATCAGCTCATCAAGCAGTATGTCGAAATGCGCCAGATGATGCGCGAGCTGTCGCGCGCCGGAATCTTCGGCGGCGGTGGGTTGCGCGGACGCATGATGCGCCGCATGATGGGCATGAAGGGATTGCCGAGCGGGGCACCGGACGAGAACGATCCGATGGAACATGACGCGGGCAATGCCTTACCTGCTCCGGGCCTCCCGCGTCGCAAAAAGAAACGGAGAAAGAAGCGGCGTTAGAGAGGAGCGGTTTCGTGCGGGACGACGCGCGCCCTGAGAGCGCTTCGGCGCGCGTCGAGCGTGATCGAGCGAGGAGCTACGACAACACCAGTTGCTTTAGGAGGTAGAGCATTGTTAGCCATTAGACTCATGCGCATGGGGTCGAAGAAGAAGCCTTCGTACCGCATCGTCGTCAAAGAGAAGCTTTCCAAGCGCGATGGCGCCTATTTGGAGAACGTCGGCTTCTATAATCCGACGCCAAATCCAGCCGAAGTGCGTTTGCGCATGGATCGGATCCAATACTGGATGGAAAAGGGCGCGCAGCCGACCGACATCGTGCGACGACTCATCAATCGTTATGGGAAGCAGGCGCAAGGAGAAGAGGCCGCTTCGGGCAGCAGCCAATCATGACTTGGAGCCGCGTATGAAAGACGCCGTGGAGATGATCGTCAAGGCCTTGGCGAGCGATCCCGAGGCGGTGAAAGTCCACGCGGTTGAACGCGATCGCGCGGTGACCATCGAAGTGCACGTCGCGCCACAAGATATAGGGCGCATCATCGGGCGACAGGGGCGAACGGCGCAAGCGCTGCGCACGGTATTGCAGGCGGCGGGCGAAAAGCAGAAACGGCGCTACAACCTGCAGATCGCTGAGTAAGCTCGTGCAGGGGCGCTTGACGAGCCAGCGAGATCGGCCGCAAGAGCGATTTGCGGATCGCCGAGCGGACCCCTTGCGACCCACGAACTGCAAATGGGTGGGCGAGAGCCTTTACGGGATGATCTGGTCGCAGTCGCGCGCGTTGCGCGAACACGTGGCACGCGTGGAGAGGTAGTCGCTGACTTGCTGACCGATTTCCCTGAGCGTTTCGACGGTCTTGAACGTTTGATCGCCATTGCGCCCAATGGCGATCTGCATGCGCTCATCGTGGCGGACCACTGGTTTCACCAGGGGAGGCTGGTGTTGAAATTCGTCGGCTACGAGCGGATCGAAGCCGCGCAATCGCTCGTCGGATGCACGCTCGCCGTGCCCGAAGCCGAGTGCGTGCCGCTTGGCGAAGGAGAGTTCTATGAGTGGCAGCTTCAAGGGTGCCGCGTCGAGACGGTGGCGGGCGAGGAGTTGGGGCGCGTGCGCGCCGTTTGGCACACGGGCGGCACGCCGAACTTGATCGTCGATAGCACGCGCGAACATGGGCGCGACTACTTGATCCCATTGGCCGAAGAGATATGCATCGAAATAGATGTGGGGCGCAAGCTGATCCGCATCGATGCGCCGGAAGGCTTGCTCGAACTGTAGCATCGCCCTCTTCTGGCCATCGGCGAGCGCCGTGCTTGGACGCGAGAAGCGTTCGATTACTTTGAGCGCGTCGTCTCCGACAGCGAAACGGCGCGCGCACAGCGACGAATGAGGTTCGACATCATCACGATCTTCCCAGGTTTCTTCGCTTCGGTCTTTGACTACGGGATCGTGAAACGCGCGCGGGCCGCGGGTCTAGTGGAGATCGAAGTGCACGATCTACGTCGCTGGACCAGCGACCGTCATCGCACGGTGGATGATCGTCCGTTCGGCGGCGGCGACGGGATGGTGTTCAAGCCGGAGCCGATCTTTGCTGCCGTCGAGGAGTTGACCGGCGCGGGAGGGCGCGCTGAACTTCCGACGGGAACGCGCGTCATCTTGCTTTCGCCGCAAGGGAAGCCGTTGACGCAAGCGCTGGCGGCAGAACTGGCGACGAGCGCAAAGCGCATCGTCGTCATCTGCGGGCGGTACGAGGGCGTGGACGAACGCGTGGCGCAGGCTTTGGCAACCGATGAGGTCTCCATCGGAGACTACGTGCTGTCGGGAGGAGAGCCAGCGGCGGTGGTGTTGATCGATGCGGTGGTGCGGCTGCTGCCCGGCGCGTTGGGAAGCGAAACGTCGGCCGCGCACGAATCTTTCACCGCGGGCACGCTCGACTGCCCGCACTACACGCGCCCGGCGGAATTCCGCGGCATGCGCGTGCCGGAAGTGCTCGTAAGCGGCCACCACGCGCGCGTCGCCGAGTGGCGACGCAAGGAGGCGCTGCGCAAGACGTGGCGCAACCGACCGGACTTGCTGGAGCGAGCCGCACTGAGCGACGAGGATCGGCGCCTTCTCGAGGAGATTCAGCGCGAGGAGCGGAACGCTTGACGAGGCCATTCGTCGAGGGATTTAAGTTTGAAAGGAGAGTCGTCATCATGCATCCGATGGATGAGATCGATAAAGAGCAGCTACGCACGAACCTGCCCGACTTCGGGCCGGGCGACACGGTGCGCGTCCACGTGCGCATCAAGGAGTCGGAGAACAAAGAACGTTTGCAGGCCTTCGAAGGCGTTGTGATCGCCCGTCGAGGGCGTGGTGCGAGCGAGACCATCACCGTGCGCAAGACCAGCTTCGGCGTCGGCGTCGAGCGTATCTTCCCGCTGCATGGAACGATCATCGATCACATCGATGTCATCAAACGCGGTCGCGTGCGACGCGCCAAGCTCTACTACTTGCGTAAGCTGCGCGGCAAAGCGTCGCGCGTTCGCGAGCGCGACACGCGAGGCGCGCAGAACAACAACGAGCAGAAGAAGGCCGCGAGCTAACTCGCCGAGGAGAACGAGCCGGTGGGACGCTCATCGCCAAAGGCTCGCCCTTCGCTCATCTGCACGGCGTTGGAAGAAGAAGCGCGTTCAGGCGGCTTTCACCTCGTTGCGGGTGTTGACGAGGTCGGCCGCGGCGCTTTGGCCGGTCCCGTTGTCGCCGCCGCCGTGATCCTCGATCCGCGCGCGCCGCTTCCGCATAAGCTGAACGATTCCAAGCTGCTCGCGGCCGCTGAACGCGAGCGTATCGCCGCTGAACTTGCGCGCACCTCGATCGCCATTGGCCTCGGCGCCGTCGAGGCGGACGAGATCGACCGACTCGACATCTTGCGCGCGACGCAAAGGGCGATGTCAATGGCGATCGAGCGGCTTGATCCGAAGCCCGATTTTCTGCTCATCGATGGGCACCTTGGCCTTCGCGATGTCCCCCTTCCGCAACGCGCGATCGTGCGAGGAGACGCTTTTTCGGCGTCGATCGCCGCCGCTTCGGTGATCGCCAAGACGTGGCGCGACCGGTTGATGCGCGATTACGATGCGCTCTACCCGCAGTATGGCTTCGCACAGCACGTTGGCTACGGAACGCGCGCGCATTTGGCGGCCCTGCGAGCTTACGGCCCGTGCCCATTGCACCGACGGAGCTTCCGTGGTGTCTGCGCAAAGAGCGCGTGACGCCGGAGACGAAAAGTCGCGCTATGCACGTCGCCATCGACGCCCACGCGGTTGGGACGAAGCTTGCCGGCAACGAGACATACATCACCGGACTGATCGAAGCGCTGGCCGCCATCGATTGCGAGAATCGCTACACGCTCTACGTCACTAAACCGCAAGCCGTTCGAAAGTTCGCCCGCCGCTGGCCCAACGTTGAGCTACGCCGCACGCTTCCACATACGCCTTTCATCCGCATTCCGCTGAGCTTGGTCGCCGAGCTGTGTCTGCGTCCGGTCGATCTGTTGCACGTGCAGTTCACGGCTCCGCCCGTTACGCCTTGCCCGGTGGTAGTGACCGTGCACGATCTCGCGTTCGAGCATCTGCCAGAGACCTTCCGGCGGCGAAGTTGGATGCAGTTGCGTCTAACGGTTCGGTGGACGACCAAACGCGCGGCGCAGATCATCGTCCCATCGGAATACACGCGGCGCGATCTGATCGCAACCTACGGCATCGCTCCGGATCGGATCACGGTGACACCGCTGGCTGCAGCGTCGCGCTTCGCTCCGGTCGAGGCGGCAAGAGTGCGCCGCGTGTGCGCTCGGTACGGGATCCAAGGCGCATATATCTTGGCCGTCGGTTCGATTCAACCGCGTAAGAACCTCGGTCGGTTGTTTGCCGCTTATGAGCGCTTGCAACGAAAAAGCGCGCAAGGTAATCTCCCTCGTCTGGTCGTTGTCGGCAAACGCGCGTGGCTCTTTGAAACGACGCTGCGCGCGGCTGAACGATTAGGCGATCGCGTTCTTTTCACCGGCTATGTGCCGGAAGAGGATCTGCCGCCGCTTTACGCCGGCGCTTTGTGTTTCGTCTACCCTTCGTTTTTCGAAGGTTTCGGTTTGCCCCCGCTCGAAGCGATGCAGTGCGGCACGCCCGTCCTTGTCGGCAACCGCACTAGCTTGCCGGAGGTCGTCGGCGAGGCCGGTTTGATGGTGAACCCGTTCGACGAAGCGGAGTTGGCCGAGGCGCTCGAACGTTTGATCGAAGACGCCTCGCTCCGGGCCGAACTCAGTCGTCGCGGGCTTGAACGCGCGCGCCAGTTCAACTGGCATCACACAGCGCGCTTGACTTTGGAAGCTTACAAAAAAGCGGCGGGAGCAGCCTAACGCGCTCGCCGTCGGACGGACCAATCGATGCGTATTGCCATTCTCGGGACGCGAGGAGTGCCCGCCAGCTACGGCGGATTCGAGACTTTCGCCGAGCAGCTTTCAACCAGACTCGTCGCGCGCGGTCACGACGTGACCGTCTACTGCCGGTCGCACTACGTTAGCCCGCGGCAGATCGAATACCGTGGCGTGCGGCTGAAGGTGCTGCCGACCATTCGTCACAAATATCTCGACACCATTGTGCACGCCTTTCTTTCGACGCTCCACGCGATGAGAGAACGGTACGACGTCGCGCTCTATTGCAACGCGGCCAACGTCATCTTCGTCCCGTTGCTACGCGCTTGCCGCACGCCGGTCGCCATTAACGTCGATGGGCTGGAACACAAACGCAAAAAGTGGAACCGGTTGGGACGCGCCTATTACCGTTTGGCCGAACGACTGGCCACTTGGTTGCCAAATGAACTCGTCACCGATGCGCGCGTCATTCACGACTACTACTTGGCGCGATACAACTGCCCGTCGGTGATGATCGCCTACGGCGCAGAGATCGAGCGCCGAATAAACGGCGCGTTGGTCCGACGATGGGGCGTCGAGCCGAATCGGTACGTGCTTTACGTTTCGCGCTTGGAGCCGGAGAACAACGCTCATTTAGTCATCGAAGCCTTCAAGCGCGTGCGTACCACGCACCGATTGCTGATTGTCGGCGATGCGCCCTACGCGCATGAGTACATCAAAGATCTGCGTCGAAGAGCGCAGAGCGACCGTCGCATCATCTTCACGGGGTTCGTCTTCGGTGAAGCGTACCGCGCTTTGCAGCAGAACGCTTACTGTTACGTTCACGCGACGGAGGTCGGCGGCACGCACCCGGCGCTGGTGGAAGCGATGGGTTACGGCAATTGCGTGCTGACGCTCGCCACGCCGGAAAACCTCGAAGTCATCGGCGAAGCCGGCATCACTTATTCGGACGAAAAAGACCTGACGGCGAAACTGCAGCGCGTGCTTCGAGATGGTGCGCTGGTTTGCGCTTATCGTCAGCGGGCGCAAGCGCGCGCGCGTGAGCTTTATTCATGGGAGCGCGTCGTCGATCAGTACGAGGAGTTGTTCGCGCGTCTGATCGGCGAGACGAGGGCCGATCGAGCGATGGCGGATGTGACGAGCGACGAGTTGGACTTGGAGAAGGTGCGCGTTCGCGCCGCGGATTGACTGGCGAAAAGGGCGAAAGGGACTACGGCCTAACCAATGGCTATTTGACCGAGCGGGCATCGGCTGGACGCGCGAAAAGCGCGTCCGGGATGGGCCGGTTGAACTCCACCTCGTCGTAGTTTACTCGGCTCGTTTGCACGCCGTCGCGGTAGTGGTCCACCACAAAGGGGAACATCACGCCGTTGACGTCGAGAAAGCGCAGGAAGCGATCCTCTTCAGTCGATTCCTCGCCCTTGTCGTTGCGCCGCTTGTAGATGGCCTTGGCTGGCAGACCTGTCCTGGCATCGAACTCGAACTCGACGCTGAAACCATCCGAATAGTCAAGGCGGACGACCTCGTTGCGGCGCGCAACGCCGGCCTCGCGCCGCCCGACGTAACTGAGGCGCGCTCCTTCGGCGCGCCACCAACCGCGCGTCACGTTGTCGTAGCTGGTGCGCATGGCGCGTTGAAAGTCGGCGATCTGGTCCGGTTTCATGTCGCGCAGCGTGCGGGCCGCTCCGTCGTAAACCCACCCGGTCTTCCCGACATTGGTCTGAATGATGCGTCCCTCGCTTGCGCGAAACTCCGTGCGCTCGCGATCCGGATAAACCAAGTAATCGACGAAGGCGACGGGAACGGTTGGCTTGCCGTCCTGATACTGCGTGTAGCGCCCGCGGCTCGTGATCGAACGGACGTTCAGGAAGTTTTGGCCGCCGAGGGCTTCCACCGCGCGTTTGATGATCTGTTCGGCGCGCGTCGCTTCTTGTGCCTGAGCCTGTGCGCTCAACAGCGCCGCGCCGAACAGGATGGACCCCAAGAGAAGGGTTCTGCACATGGCCCTGTAACCCAAAAAGCGGACGATCAAACTGTGAATTCGACCCGATAGCACGCTCATACGCTCCTCCGCTTCGAAGGAGAAGAAAAGAGGCGAGAGGGCTTCATCCTTCCCATCTCGCCTCGAGATCGTTCTTCTTACCGGCGCGCAACGTCCTAAGCGGTGCGCACGACGACTTCGTTGTTTTCGACATCCACGATGAAGCGGTCGGCCGTCTTCCACAGCGCCGTGATCGGCAGCTTCACCTTCTCGTCGATGTGGCGCTTGAGGAAGCGGGCACCATAGGTCGGGCTGAAGCCGCGTTCGGTCAGCAGGCTGACCGCCGCATCGCTCACTTCGAGCGCCTTGCCTTGCCGCTCCATTTGGGCGCGGAGCTTGCTCAGGTAGAGTTCCGCGATCTGCTTGACCTCATCCATCGTCAGCGGCGAGAAGACGACGATCTCGTCGATTCGGTTGCGGAACTCAGGCGAGAAGCGTTGTTCGGCGGCCTTCAATACCTCGTTCTTGATGGCGCGCATGTCGCCCACGGTCTTGGTGCCGAAGCCCAAGGGCTTTTCGTACTTGCGGAAGTTCTCCGACCCCAAGTTCGATGTCATGATGACGATGGCGTCCGACAAGTAGACCTTCTTGCCACGGCCATCCGTGAGCCAGCCTTCGTCGAAAGCTTGGAGGAAGAGGTTCATCAAGAAGGGCGAAGCCTTCTCGACTTCGTCGAGCAAGAGCACGGTGTATGGGTTCTCGCGCAACTGCTCGGTCAAGATCCCGCCGCGCTCCGACCCGACGATGCCGCGCGGCATGCCGATCAATTTTTCGATGCTAACCGTGCCATCCGCATACTCGCTCATGTCGATGCGAATCATCTTCTCCTCGTCGCCGAACATGAACTCCGCGACCGCTTTTGCCAGCTCGGTCTTGCCGACGCCGGTCGGCCCGAGGAACAGAAGCACGCCGTCGGGCTTGTAATGGTTCTCCTTGAGCGGTCCCTTGTTCAAGCGCAACCGCTGCGCGACGGCGCGAATCGCCTCTTTTTGCCCGATGACGCGCTTGGCTAGTTCAGCTTCCATGTTGGCGAAGCGATCGGTCGTGTCGCGAAAGATCATGTCGCGCGGTATGCGCGACTCCTGCGAGATGACCTCGATGATGTGCTCGGGACGGACGACGAGGCTGTACGGTTCGTTGATCTCCACTTTGACCGCCGCCGTGTCCAACCAACCGATGGCTTTATCGGGCAGATGAAGGTTGCGAATGTATCGTGGCGCCATCTCGAGCGCTGTGTTGATCGCTTCGTCCGTGATGGTCACGGAATAGTTGCGCTCCAGACGCGGACGAAGCCCGTAGAGGATCTCGCGCGTCTCGGCCAAAGATGGCTCTTCGACCTTGACCAAACGGAAGCGACGCGCCAGCGCCTCGTCTTCGGCGATGTACTCTTTGTACTCGGTCAAGGTCGTCGCCCCGATGATGCGCATCTCGCCGCGCGCCAGCGCCGTCTTGAACATGTTCGCGGCGTCGCTCGACGTGCCGAGCGCTGCGCCGGCACCGATAATGGTGTGGGCTTCATCGATGAACAGGATGATGTTCTCGCGCTCCTTGACTTCGTCGATGATGCCCTTGATTCGCTCTTCGAACATGCCGCGCAGCATGGTGCCAGCGACGAGGCCGCCCATCTGTAGCTGGACGATATGCGCATTGCGCAATCGGGCTGGAACCTTATTCGGTTCAAGCTCGATCAGTCGCGCCAACCCTTCGACCACCGCCGTTTTGCCGACCCCAGGCTCGCCCACCAACATGGGCGAATTGGCGCGCTCGCGGTGGCACAAAATCTCGATGATCTGTTGGATCTCGCGTTCGCGGCCAATGGTCGGCGGCAATTTGTCCATGCGCGCCAGCCTGTTCAAGCTGACGCCGAAGTGTTTCAGGTACGGAGGCAGCTCGAATTTGCGTCGTTGCCGCTCCTCTTCCAGCTCGCGTTCGTGCACGTGCGAACGTACGTTTTCCACAAATGCCTCCGGAGTGACGCCGAAGTTCCGCAAAACTTCGACGAACGACCCATCTTCGGCGAGCGCCATGAAAAGGTCGGTCGCCTCAATGGTCTTCCGCCCTTGTGCGCGCGCCCGTTCCATCGCGCGCTTGAACAAATTGATCGTCTCTTGGCTGATGCGCAGCCCTTTGCCGATGTGCTGGAACCGCGCGTTGTCGAGACGCTTTTCGATCTGCACCTTGACGATGCGCGGATCAACCGAAAGGTCGCGCATGGTCGCGTTGAAAAGGTCGGCCTCTTCGGTCGCCAGCGCTTGAATGATATGCTCGACGGCCAGATAGTTCTGTTCCCGCCGCATCGACTCGCGAATCGCGTGCTCGAAGACTCGTTTGCCCGTCTCACCGAAACGATCTTTGTAAGTGCCAACGTCCAACATCTTTTATCTTCGACTATGAATCCTCTGCTCGAAATTTCGCTCGCACCTTTCGCCCGTCTTTAGATGCGCCGGGCGAAGAGGTCCGTTGTGCTGCGTTACCACAGCCATGAGTATGATACCACAACCCGGCGTTGCAAATATCTCACCAATCTTTGCCGATCAAGTTGACTCTTTTTCGCGCGCCATGCCGCCTCTTCGTGAATAAAGAAAGCGCCAAAGCGAACTCGCTTCCGCGCTTCCTCCAAAAGCCCTTCGATCTATCTATACTGCGCGTTACTCGCCAGCCTTTTGCGCGCCAGCACGCGCGCGCCCGACCTTGACGCGCGCCGGACGCAACAACTGATCGCCCATGCGGTAGCCGCGTGTATACTCCGCTAGCACGATGCCGTCCTGTTCCGGTTCGACATCAGCGGCCTCGACGGCTTCGTGCATGTGTGGGTCGAAGCGCTCTCCGACCGACGGAACGGGCTCCACCCCTTCGGCGGCCAAGACGCTTTCGAACCCGGCGATGGTCCCGCGCAACCCGTCGAGCAAGGTCTCGGGCGCGCCTTGTTGCTCGGCCGCCTCCAATGCCCGCCGGAGATTATCGATGACCGGCAGGAGTTTGGCGATGAAAGCGGCCTTTTCGCGCCCAATACGCTCGTCGGCGGCGCGCGTCAACCGTTGGCGCGTCGCGTCCGTTTCACGCCGTAATTCATCACGCAGTTGCTCGAAGCGCGCTTGCACTTCGGTTAATTTCTGTTCCGCCGCGAGCGTGCGTGCCTCGAGTTGCTCGACGTAGGTCGGTTTAGGTGCGGTTTCTGCCGCGGGCTCGGCTGAACTCTCCAAGTTGTCGGGCGAAATGCGACGTTTGTCGGTCACGCGAACCTTCTCCTCGGATTTTTCACCGTTCGAGTCTTTCAACTCTTTGTCCTTCTCGTCACGCATGGCGCACACCTTCCGACGCGAAGATCACTGAAAATCCTCACCGAACTTCGATGCGCACGCGCTGCGCTTCTGGCTGTCGCTGCTTCGGCAAGTGAAGCGTTAGCACGCCGTCACGGTAGTCGGCCGCGATCGCCGTACGGTCCACCGTCGGCGGCAGCGCGAAGCTGCGCACGAAACGCCCGGCGGGCCGCTCCAGACGACGCGCGTTCTTTTGATCGGCAAGGCGCTCGCCGCGCACGGTCAGTCGGCTCTCGTTGAGATCGACCTCGAGCGCTTCGCGGCGCACGCCCGGTAGATCGAGAAGCACCGTGAACTCGTCGTCGTTTTCGTAAACATCGGCGGGCGGCACCCAGTCGCCACGCTCAATTTCGGCTTCCGGACTACGCCCTTGCGCAAAACCCTCGAAAAGACGGTTGACGCGATCCTGCAGCATCATCAGATCGCGCATCGGTTCCCACATCTCTCGCGCCATTTCTCGCTCTCCTTCACGGTTGAAGAAAGTCCCCAGATCAAATGCAAGGCGGCTCGGCGATGGAAACGCCGGGCCGCCGAACAGCTTACGAACGAGCCGCAGCCGCCTTGGCTTCCGCCTCGATGACCTGCGGCTTGGGCGCTTCGCCTTCGCTCAAGATCTCGATGCGACGCGCCTTGACCTCCTCGCGCTTCGGCAAAGCGATGCGGAGCACGCCGTCGCGGTACTCAGCCGTGACGCCCTCGGTCGCCACCGTCTGCGGCAAAGTGAAGGAGCGAGAGAAGATGCCATAAGGCCGCTCAACGCGGTGATAGTTCTCGCTCTTCTTCTCGAAGCGGCGCTCGCCACGCAGCGTGAGGACGTTGTTTTCGAGCGTCAACTCGAAATCCTCGCGCCGCATGCCGGGTAGGTCGGCTTCGATGAAGATGTGATCGTGATCCTCGTAGATGTCGACGTTAGGCGTCCAGGCTCCGCGCTCAATGCCCTCATCGCCAAAGGCGCGAGCGAGGCTCGTGGTGAAGAGCCGGTTGACCTCTTCCTGCAGGTTGCGAAGGTCACGGAAAGGATCGTAGCGCATGACGTTCATCATGTCACTTTCGCCTCCTTTCTGGCGGTGATCGCCTGAGTCAGCTCTTATAATAATCCTTGAGTCTTTTCCTGTCAAGTTGGACGACCAGCGCTCATTCCCCGTTGCCCGACCGCGCTGGATGCAGCCGAGGTCGTGCATCGCTGGGCGTAATTCAATCGTCGTAAGGGGCCTTCTATCGGGCTGTCGTGCGAGCTTATTTGCCGCAGCCGTATGACGCCCGCACAAAGGGCTTTCTCAAGGAGCTTTCCTTAATCCAGCAAGGTGCGGCCGATGAAGATCGCTGACAGTGCCGAGACCCCCATCACCGTTAGCCAGGCGCTTGCATTATAGGCGGGCGTGTTGGCATGCTCCTTCATCAGTTCGCGGTCGCTGGCCAGACGCAAAATGGCGACCAGCAGCACGGGCAGCAGCAGTCCGTTGATGACTTGCGTGACGAGCAAGACGCGGATTAGCGGCAGTCCCGGCAAGATGGCGACCAGCCCGCCGACGGCGACCAGAAAGGTAAAGATGCCGAGGAAGATAGGGGCTTCACGGAAGCTGTGCGAGACGCCTTTCTCGAAACCGAAAGCCTCGCTGATCGAGTAGGCTGTCGCGAGCGGCAGCACGCCAGCGGCGAGCATAGAGGCGCCGAACAGCCCTGTGGCGAAGAGGATTTCGGCGTAGCGTCCGGCGAGCGGAGCGAGCGCGCGCGCCGCATCGGCGGCGGTCTCGACTCTTATGCCGTAGGGGTGGAGCGTTGCGGCGGTGGAGACGATGATGAAGAAAGCCGTGATGATGGCAAAGAGCGTTCCCGTCCAGACGTCGGCGCGCACGTGCGCGCAATCGTCGGCTGTCATGCCCTTTTCGACCACAGACGATTGGACAAAGACTTGCATGTAGGGTGAAATGGTTGTGCCAACGAGCGCGATGATGGTGAAGAGATATTCGCCATCGAAATGCACCGTTGGGCGGACGAGCCCGCGGGCCACCACATGCCAATCGGGGCGGGCCAGAAAGGCTGCGGCGATGTAGCCGAAAAAGACGAGCGACATCAGCAGAAAGACGCGCTCGACGCGCTGGTACGACCCGCGCACGACCAACCACCAGATGCTCAGCGCCGCGACAGGCACTGAAAAGTAACGCGGGATACCGAAAAGTTCCGTCGCCGCGGCGATGCCGACGAACTCCGAAACCGTCACGCCCGTGTTGGCGATAAGCAGCGCGAGCATGACGAGGGCGGTCCAGCGGACGCCGAACTGCTCGCGCACGAGGTCGGCCAACCCTTTGCCCGTGACCGCTCCCATGCGCGCGCACATCTCTTGCACGATGGCGAGGCTGATGGCGACCGGGAAGAGCGTCCATAGGAGTTTGTAGCCATAGCTTGCTCCCGCCGAAGCGTAGGTGGCGATGCCGCCCGCGTCATTGCCCGCATTGGCGGCGACCATGCCGGGGCCGAGGACGGCTAGGAAGGTGAGCACTGGCGAGCGGCGCCCCACGGTGCGGCGCAGGGTACGTCGTGTGCGCCGCAGCCAACGGCGCGTCGCGTTTTCGATCGCTACGCCTTTTTCTGCCACTCTTCTCTCCTTCGTCCGCGTGTCGCCGAAAACTAGCTGAACAGCCGCGGCAGGCGTTGACGCCAGCCTTTGGGGAGGAGTATCTCCATGGCGTCATCCACGGTGACGATGCCGAGGATATCGCCTTCTTCATCGACCACGGGCAGCGCGAGCAGGTTGTACTCGGCGATGCGCTGGGCCACTTCGCGCGCCGGTTCATCGGGTCGTGCCGCTTGGAATTCGCGCCGCATGACCTCTTCGAGCCGCGCGTTGGGATCGGCCAAGATCAAGTTGCGCAGCGTGACGACGCCGACCAGTTTCCACGAGTCTTCGCTTTCGACGACGTAAAGGTAGTAGATCATGTTGGGCGTTTCGGCCATCTCGCGCAGCCGCGCCAACGCTTCGCCCACCGTGAGATCTTTGGGCAGCGCGACGAACTCCGTGGTCATCAGGCCGCCCGCGGTGTCGTCTGCGTAAGGCAGCAGTTCGGCCACGTCCTGTTGCTCTTCGGCCTCCATGCGGTTGAGCAGGTCTTCGGCCTTCTCTTCTGGCAGGTCGCCGAGCACATCAGCGGCTTCGTCGGGCGACATATGTTCAAGGATGTCGGCGGCGCGTTCCTCATCCATTTCGCCGATGATACGGGCTTGTTCTTCGGCGCTCATCTCTTCGAGCGTTTCGGCGGCGGTTTCGTCATCGAGCGATTCGACCACCTCAGCCCCTTGATGGTACGAAAGAGCCTGCGCAAGACGAGCGATCTCCACTGGATGGAGGCGCGCCAATTTATCGCGCGAGGATTTCATACCCCTTTTTGTTGTACCCTTCACCCATGCGCCGCACCTGCATTGTCCCCCACGCCTCCTTGGAGGAGGTCCGCCAACTCCTCCATACGGAGGGAGACCCC
>NZ_PSLQ01000051.1:0-26922 GCF_040289685.1 Pyrinomonas sp. | reverse complement strand
AGGTCACGAAATCGGCTTCTGAAGCGCCTGACGCGAGCGAAAAAGAAAAAGGTGTTGACACGCCTTCCGCGCGAAAATATAATCCGCGCTCGTCCGAACAAGCTCGTTCCGAGAAAACCGAGAGGGATTTAGTTCGAAATAAGAGCGAACAAACTTCGATTGCGCGTCGGAAGATAGTTCGCGTCATGAAGAAACTCCCCTCAGCCATTGAGTCGCCAACGCGACGAGCCTTTTTGCGTGGGGCTTTGGCCGCCAGCGTCGGTTTCACTGCGGCCAGCTACGCGCGCGTCCTCGGCGCCAACGACCGCCTGCAACTCGGCGTGATTGGGACTGGGATTCGCGGCCAAGAGGTGCTACGCGCTTTTCTCAAGGATTCGACCGTGGCGGTCGTCGCCATGTGCGATGCCTACGACGAGCACTTCGAAAAAGCGCGAGCCTTGGTCTCCAACGAGGTGCGCCGCTACCGCGACTACCGCGCTCTGCTGGATGACCGAGGGATTGATTGCGTGCTGATCGCGACGCCCGATCACTGGCACGCGCGTCAAGCCATCGACGCTTGCCGAGCGGGCAAAGACATATACATCGAGAAGCCTTTGACCTTCGACATTGAGGAGGGTCGGCGCGTAGTGCGCGCCGCGCGCGAGCATCGGCGCATCGTGCAGGTTGGGTTGCAGCAGCGGAGCGGCAAGCACTACATCGAGGCCAAGCGCCTCTACTTCGACGCGCGCAAGCTCGGCAAAGTGACCATGGCGCGCACGTGGTGGCACGGCAACAGCTTTCATCTTCGAAAGCCGAACTTCGTCACACAGCCGCCCGGGCTCGACTGGCGAATGTTTCTCGGCCCGCGTCCATATCGCCCGTTTGACGCCCATCAATTCTACAACTGGCGCGCATATCTCGACTTCGGCGGGGGCATGATCACCGATCTGTTCACGCATTGGATCGACGTGGTCCACTGGTTCATGAACGAAGATATGCCGCGCGCCGCAGTTGCTGTCGGCGGCATCTATCACTACAAAGACGGGCGCACGGCTCCCGATACGATCAACGTCCTGCTCGAGTATCCGGGCGGATGGACTGCGACCTTCGAAGGGACGTTGGCACCAGGAGCGCGCGGCGCAAGCATCGAGTTCATCGGCACAGAAGGGAGATTGGAGATCTCGCGCAGCGGATATACGTTCGTGAGCGCTGAGCGCAACGCGCAGCCCGTCACAGTCAAGGCCGAAGGGGATATGACGGTGGATCATGTGCGCGATTTCCTCGAAGCGGTGCGCGCGCGACGCGCGCCGAACTCTGAGGTGCTCGATGGGCACCGCGCGACGCAGGCTAGTTTGCTCGGAAAGATCGCTTACTTAAAGCGCGAGCGCGTTACGCTCAACCCGAGCGCGGATCGGCTTCCGGCCTTTGCGTCGTCGCCGCGCATTTCGTGAGAAGATGAGTCGGGTCGGTCTCAAACTTTTATTCTGCGTTTTATGGGTGTGCGTCGTGGCCGCCGAAGGAGGAGCGCAAAGGGTGAGCGGGCGCGCGATCAATGCGCGCGCTTCAGCGAAGAGTTTGCTTGTGGTGACCGTGACCAAAGGTTTTCGTCATCGGTCGATCCCAACGGCGGAACGCGTGATTCGAGAGCTTGGCCAGCAAAACGGCTGGCGCGTCGATTTCGCCCGCACGGACGAAGAGTTGCGGCAAAAGACGGCGCGCCAGCAGCTTGCTCTTTACGATGGCGTGATCTTCGCCAATACGACGGGCGAGTTGCCGCTTGCCGACCGTGAGGATTTCCTTCGCTGGATCAACGAAGGGCATGCCTTCATCGGCATCCACGCGGCGAGCGACACCTTCAACAAAGGGGTCTTCCCGCCGTACATCGAGATGCTCGGCGGCGAATTCAATGGTCACGACCGGCCGATGAGCGTCACGTTGAGGGTGGAAGATCGGACTCATCCGGCGACGCGCCATCTGAGCGAGCGCTTCGCGGTCTTCGACGAAATCTACAGGATCTGCAATTTCGACCGACGCGCCGCGCACGTGCTGTTGGCCGTCGATTTCGATCCGGTCTCGAAAGAGCCCGGTTACCATCCGTTGGCTTGGACCAAGCTCTATGGCAAGGGACGAGTTTTCTACACGGCCTTCGGCCATCATGACGAAGTGTTGCAGGCTGATTGGTTTCGCCAGCACCTGCGCGGCGGGATCAAATGGGCGCTCGGCGAAGAACGCGCGTCGAGCGCGCCGCAGTTTCACGGCAAAGATGGTCGCATCGCTTGCAAGTAGCTCGCCGCGAGAACCGCTTTTGACCGCGTCTCTTGGCGCGTTCTGCTGATTGCGAGTTCAGCCGAGCCGCGCCCCGAAACTTTGAGTGTTCTCGCCGCACGCGACGGAGAGCTTGTATGAGCGTCAAAGCTTTCACCCCGAAGTTCATGCCGGTCGGCATCCTGACCGCCGCTTTGCAAGAGTTGACGCCGCGCGAGGCGCGCGACCGCGATCCCGATCTGGCGATCGAAGAGTGGGCGGCCTTTGCGCGCGAACTCGGTGTTGATCTCATGCAATTGTCGGCGGCGCTTCATCCAGCGGAGGCCGATGTGCCGCCCGAAGCGATGCTCGATCCCGTGGCCAACACGCTCGACCTGCGCGAGCCGTTCAACCAGGAACGCGCCCGGCGCGTCCGGCACGCGCTCGACGCGAACCGGATCGAGCTGAGCGATGTCGCTTACTTCGACAACATGCTCCATCCCGATCCGCAGATACGCGCGCGCAAACATGAGTTCATGCGGCGCGTGATGGACGCTGCCGCAATGCTTGGCGCGCCGGCCGTTTGCGGATTCGTCGGACGCAACTTCGACCTCAGTTTGGAGCAGAACCTCGACGATTTCCGCGAAAACTTCATCCCGTTGCTGCGTGCGGCGAAAGAGCGCCATCTCGTCTATCGCGTCGAACAGTGTCCGATGCCCGGCTGGACCGTGATGGACCACTTCCACAACAACATCGCCTATGCGCCGGGCGCGTGGATCATCTTGCATCAGATCTGCGAAGAGGCGGGCGTCGGCGATCAGTTTCGGATTCACTACGACCCATCGCACGCGATCTTGATGGGACAAGACACGCGCTCGATCTTTCAGTATCTGAAAGAAGAAGGTTACAACTTCCTGATCGCTGGGTTCCACGTCAAAGGACAGGTGATCAACGCGCGCGGGCTGGCCGCTTGGGGCTATGGCGGGCAGACGATGCGCCGCGGCGATTGGCGCGACGGCAAACCCTCCGCGGATCCGCGCGAACAAGCCAACGCTTGGAAGAAACAGACCGCCATCGCCGAACACGAGTTGCCGGGCACGGCGCGCCATGATCCGCTCGCTTACTTGCAAAACCGCACGGTCGATTGGCTGGACCACCAACTTGCCGCGCGCCAACTGCTCGACTTGGACGTGGAACGGACGCCGCTCATCGTCGAGCACGAATATCCGAAAGCGCGCATTCAGGACAGAGAGCGTTTGAAACCGATCTTGCAAGGTTCGATCGCCTTCACACGCAAAATAGACGAAGCTGCCGCGTGCATGTACGCTTTGCAGCACGAAGTTCTGGCCGCACAGGGGATCCCCGTGCAAGGCATCGGGCGTGAACCATACCGCTCCTGATCGAAGCGGATCGCGCTGCCGCGCTCTTTCACGGCGGGAAGCCGTTCGGACCGGCGGTCGAGTTTACCGAGGAGCACGAGGTTGAGGGCCGAAGATGAAGAAGATGAACGTCGCGATGATCGGCTATCGCTTCATGGGCAAGGCGCATAGCAACGCTTGGCGACAGGTGGCGAGATTCTTCGATGTGCCCATCGAACCTGTGATGAAGGTCATTTGCGGGCGCAACGAAGTCGAAGTGCGAAAAGCCGCCGAGAAGTACGGCTGGCAGGAACATGCAACCGATTGGCGCGAAGTGATCGAGCGCGAAGACATCCAGATCGTTGACATCTGTACGCCCGGCGACTCGCACCACGACATCGCCATCGCCGCCGCTGAAGCGGGCAAGGCGATCCTCTGCGAAAAGCCTTTGGCGAACACGTTGGAAGAGGCCGAACGGATGCTCGCCGCGGTCGAACGCGCTGGCGTCACGCACATGGTTTGCCACAACTATCGCCGTGCGCCCGCCGTCGCGCTCGCCAAAGACCTGATCGAGCGCGGCGAACTCGGCCAGATCTACCACTACCGCGGAACCTATCTTCAAGATTGGATCGTTGACCCGAACTTCCCGCGCGTGTGGCGATTAGAGCGCGCGAAGGCTGGTTCGGGCGCGCTCGGTGACATCGCCTCGCACTCCATTGACCTTGCGCGGTATCTCGTCGGCGAGATCACCGAAGTGGCTGGTTTGCTCGAAACCTTCGTCAAAGAGCGTCCGTTGCCCGATGACCCGACGCGAAAGGCTCCGGTCGATGTGGACGACGCGGCTCTTACGCTCTGCCGATTCGAGAACGGCGCCATCGGCACGATCGAAGCGTCGCGCTTTGCGACCGGCAGAAAAAACTACAACCGCTTCGAGATCAACGGCAGCCGCGGCAGCTTGACTTTTAATCTCGAACGGATGAACGAACTCGAACTGTACATCGAAGAAGGCGCAAACAGCGGCTTTCGCCAAGTGATCGTCACCGAGCCTGAGCATCCGTACATCGCCGCGTGGTTTCCGCCGGGCCATATCATCGGTTACGAACACACGTTCACCCATACGGTGCTCGATTTTCTTTGCGCCATCGATCGAGGCGTCATTCCGCAGCCGAGTTTCCACGACGGCGTTCGAAATCAACGCGTGCTCGATGCCGTGGAGCGGGCGCACGCGAGTCGCGCGTGGGTGGAAGTCAGCGACCGATGACGCTTGCGCTTGCGACGAGGTGCCGGGCGAAGTCTTTGTTTGAGGCGCGAACGAACCTGTGCTACCATGCGCCCAAAACGCGAGCGCCCCTTTTCGACAAGCTCGCGAGCCGGTCAAAAGTAGATCGGCAGCGCAAAAGCGATCCTTCGGTCCCGAAAGGAGCAGTGGAGTCGAAAGCTTATGACCACGAAAGTCTACGATGCCATCGTCGTTGGTTCCGGCGCGACGGGCGGATGGGCCGCCAAGCAGCTAGCCGAAAAAGGGCTGGATGTGTTGGTGCTTGAAGCCGGGCCGCAGATCGACCCGAAACGCGACTACAAGCAGCATTACTTCCCCTACCACCTCCCTTTTCGCGGTTTCGGCAACCGCGAAGAGCTCGAACGCAAGCAGCCGATTCAATCGCGTTGTTATGCGTGCAATGAATACGGGAACCATTTCTTCGTCAACGATCTGGACCACCCGTACACGACGCCGCCCGATCGTCCGTTCTCCTACATTCGCGGACGGCAGGTCGGCGGACGCACATTGATGTGGGGGCGGCAATCTTATCGCCTATCGGATTACGATCTCAAAGCGGCAAGCCGCGATGGGTGGGGCGAAGATTGGCCCATCGAGTACAAAGACCTTGCGCCTTACTACGACATCGTCGAACGCTTCATCGGCGTAAGCGGCATGCCCGAGAACCTGCCGCAGTTGCCCGACGGAATATTCTTGCCGCCGATGCCGATGACGTGCGGCGAGTTGCAACTGAAAAGAGGCGTTGAAGAGTACGCCAAAAAGATCGGCAACCCTTTTTTGCGCGTGACGATTGGACGCACGGCCATTTTGACGCGCAAGCCGCTCGATGACGCGCTCGGGACGCGCAAACCGTGCCATTACTGCGGACGGTGCGAATCCGGTTGTCACACGGGCTCCTACTTCAGTTCGCTTCACGCGACGCTTCCGGCGGCGCTGCGCACGGGGCGCGCAACGCTCGTCACCGATGCCGTGGTCAGCCACATCGTCCTCGACCGCAACACGGGCCGAGCCAAAGGCGTCTATTACGTCGATGCCGTCACGCGCGCGCACCGCGAAGTCTTCGGGCGAATGATCTTCCTCTGCGCGGGCGCGCTGGAATCGACGCGCATCTTGCTCAACTCGCGTTCGCTTGACGGCGCCGAAGGCATCTGCAACTCATCGGGCGTGCTGGGCCACTACTTGATGGATCACATGATGGGCGGCGGCGCGCGTGGGACGCTTCCCAACCTGCCCACCAAGCCGTTCTTCCGAGATGGAAGACCCAACGGCATCTACATCCCGCGCTTTGTCAATCTGGAACGGCGCGATCGCCCGTTTTTGCGCGGTTACGGTTTTCAAGGTGGCAGCGGTCAATCGCTCTGGCAACACGCTAAGACGCTTCCCGGCTTCGGTGCCGACTTCAAACGGCGCGTGCGCGAAGAGCACCCATGGGGCATCAGCCTCGGCGGATTCGGCGAAGTCTTGCCCTACTATGAGAACCACGTGCGACTCAACAAAGACGTGGTGGATGCCTTCGGCATTCCGGTCTTGCACATCGACGTCGAATACAAGGACAACGAGAAGAAGATGGTGGTCGATATGGGCGAAACGGCAGCCGAACTGCTCGAAGCCGCTGGAGCCAAAGACATCACCATCAGCCGCGGGCCGATGAGCATTCCAGGTCACGGCATTCACGAGTGCGGCACGGCGCGCATGGGCAACGATCCGAAAAAGAGCGTGCTCAACAAGTTCAACCAAGCGCACGACATCCCGAACATCTTCGTTACCGATGGCGCTTGCTACGTCTCCATCGGGACACAGAACCCGACGTTGACTTACATGGCGATCACGGCGCGCGCCTGCGATTACGCCGTCGAAGAGTTGCGGGCCGGGCGCATCTAGAAAGGGCGAGAGAAGATGAGACGACACTGGGCCATGATTTGTGCCGCCTTCTTGGTCGCGGCGATCAACGTCTCTTCGGTGGAGGGGCAGCGGCGCGGTCGCGCGGCGCGCATCGAAAGAGCGAGCGGCACGCATCTACGAAGCTCGAATGATTATTCGCCCACCGGACCGTATAGTTCGGTGATCGCTGTGGGCGTTCATCGCGTGCCGGGCGCAGTGCCGGCTTCCGATTCGAACGCGGAGGTGCGCGCCATCAGCGGCAGCTTGAGAGGCAACCGCATCGCCGTGCGCGATTCGCAAGACCGCCCGTTCTTCGATCTGCGTCTGATACGCGCGCGCATCGTTCAGGGGCGTTTGGAATTGGAGGGCGAAGCCATACCGGTCACGGGCCGGCGCGCCTCTGTTCGCATGATGGTTGATCTCGGCGGCACGCTGGCCAAGTATAGGCCGCCCGAAGATGAGCAAGTGATCGCACGCACGCCGGTGACGCCCGTGACGCCGGCTGCTGGACAGAATCCCGCACAACCGCCGGGGCAAGCGCCAGCCAATCCTGAGAGCGCTTCGGGATTGGGCCAGCTATCGCAGGCCACGCAATCGACCGCGCGGACGGCGCAAACGCCCACAGCGCCAGGCGGAAAACAGGCGCCGCAAACGCCGCCTGGGCAAACGCCGGGCGGACGCACGACACTGACCGAGGCGATCACTGCGCCGCCCGTACAAACGGCAGCCGTTGCCGGCGCGCGGCTTGGCGCGACCACCGGTTGTGAAATCTTCTTCCTCCGCTTTCGTCTGCCCGAAGGCTGGCCCGCGCGCACGACGGCGCGCCGCGACGGACGAAGGCCGGATATCAGGCCGATCTATCAGCTCGGCGTGATGGTTCCGTCGCGCGACAACAAGCGCGGCGAGGAGATCGACCAAGCGATGTGTCGTGTGGTTCGCACACTGCAATCGGGGGCAGGAGCGAGCGAACGACTCAACGAGGAGCTTGCGCGCTTGAATCAGCTTCTCGCGCAAGCCTCGTCCGCCGAGCCGCGTTGAAAGAGTCGCGCGTCCGACTTCCAGTCAACACGTCTCTTTCAATTGCGGCTCATCCGGCGGGAGGGCATCAAAGAGCGATGGTACGCGTCGTCATCATCGGACTCGATGAAGTCTATCGGCAAGGGGTGTTCGTCGAGTGGGAGAGCGCATACCCGACGCGCCCGCTCCATCAACTCCCCGACGGAACATATTTGATGCCGCCGGAATGGCTCGATGATTTGCGGCGCATCGCGGCGGAGTGCTGTTCCGAGGTGCGCGTGGTCGAAGAGGCGCGAGCATCGCGGCGCGACTTTCTCCGTCGTTTTGCCCCTAAACTCTGAAGACAAGGCTTGAGGAGCAAAGGAGATGACCGAAAAGTTCCCCAACGAAGCGATGGAGCAGCGCGAAGAGATCGATCTCGAACGTCGGCGCGTGCTGCGCGTGCTGGCGATGAGCGCAGCTGCAGCAACCGCTATCTCGATCTACGATAATCCGGCCAACGCGCAAGCGCGTGTGGCTAACCCGTTCAGCTACGCGGCCAACATCCCGCCAGCGCCGCTGCCGTCCAAACCGCTCTTTTTCGACGCGGAAGAGATGCGCGCGATCGCGGCCATCTCGGACCTGATCATCCCAACGGACGATCATTCGCCCGGCGCGGTGGCGGCGAAAGTGCCAGCTTTCATCGATCTGATGGTGAGCGTTGCGGACGAAGGGACGAAGCGTCTGTGGCGCGACGGCATCGCTGCAGTCGATCGCCTGGCGATCAAACGCTTCAAAGGACGATTCGCCGAACTTCAGCCAGCGCAGCAGATCGAACTGCTCAAGGAGCTAGCTAAAAACGAGTTCAAGCCCGCCGCCGAGCAGACTTTGGAAGAGCGCTTCTTTCGCGCCATCAAGACGCTGACGATTGATGGATACTATACGTCCGAGATCGGCATCCATCAGGATTTGCAGTACCAGGGCAACCGCTACCAAAAGGAATTCCTAGGTTGTGCTGAGGCGAAGGTTTTGGGGCTGAAGATCGAATGAGCATGATGAGCGCAGCGAAAAACGGTCGGTGAAAGCGGCTTTCAGCGTAACGAGCCGCGGCCATCGGGAGAGACTTTGGAACGGACTGCGTTTGGGGCTGCCCGCGCGAAGCGGTGACCGCATAGAGGCTACATAAACCGGCTCGAACAAGGAGACGAGACAGTGAGCCAGATCGCCAACAGAGTCAACGCGCGTTTTTTAATGATCGTCGCTTTCTTTGGCATCTTCCTTTACGGCCTGCTGGCAGCGCTGCCGGGATCGGTTTTGCCGACGCTGGAACGCGGCCAGTACCTCCCTTCCGATAGCGACGTCGGCACTTTCCTGCTGATCAACGCCATCGGGGCGGTGGTCGCCTACATCGTGAGCGGCCCAGTGATGGACCGGCTCGGGCGCAAGATCGCGCTCGCGCTTGGCTCCGTCTTGGTGCTGTTGTCGATGATCGGTTTCGCGCTCGTCGTCACGCGCGTTGATCCGGGGGCGGCCCTTTTGCCGCTCTTCCTCTGTTCGCTCGTGCTCGGCATGGGTGCCAACGCGATTGTTGCTGCGGGGCACGCGCTGGTGGCCGACGTCGCCGCGTCTTGGCGCAACGCCGCGCTCAATCTGCTCGACATCTGTTTCGGATTAGGGCTCGCAGCGCTGCCGCTGGTAGTGCAGAGCATTCAGCAACAAGGCGGCGTGCAGATGGTCTTCTGGACGCTGGCCGGCTTGACCGTGCTGCTGCTTTTTGCAGCCGGCTTACCACGTTACCCGCCCGTCGGGCACGAAAGCGTGTCGGGGGGCGGAGATGTGCGCTCGTTGCTCAGCAACGGGAGTTTCTGGTTGCTGGCCGTGGCGCTCTTCATGTACGTTGGCGCGGAAGTGGCGGTTGGCAAATGGGTCGTCACCTTCATGCAGCGCGACGGACAAATACTCGCCAACTCCGGTTTGAGTGCGCAGAGCCTGCGGATCATCGCGCAAGGGACGCCCGAAGAGCAGACACGCTTCTTCGAGCAGAGCAGCGAGGGCGTGCGCATCGCCACCTACGCGCTGCGGACGCTTTCGTTCTTCGCCTTCGCGCTGCTCTTCGGACGTTTGATCTCAAGCCTTCTGCTCGGCTTGCTGCGCGTCAACAGTTTCTGGTTGATCGCTGCCGCCAGCATCTTCACTTCGCTCGCGTTGATCGTCGCCTTCACGGCGAGCACGCCCGCAATGGTGCGCATCGGCTTGATCCTCGCTGGTTTCGGCATGGGGCCGATCTTCCCAACCTCGGTTGGATTAGCTTCCATGATCGCGCCGCGCATTGCCGGCACGGCGATGAGTTGGGTCATGGGCGTCGGTTTTGCCGGATTGCTTCTGATCCCGCCCGCCGTCGGCTACGTCTCCGACGCGCTCGGCGAAGGGACAGGCAATTTGCGCGCTGGGTTATTCGTCGTCGTCGCCGCCGCGATCAGCATGGCGGTGCTCCACGTTCTGCTCGCCTTGCGCGAGCGGCGTCGCTCGGCTGCAGGCGAAGCGACGTTGGCGCAAGAAGAAGCGCGCGCCGCTGGCGGCGCGTGAACTCCGCGGCGCGCTATCGACTAATACTTCTGAGATGGAGATGGAGAGGGAGAACATGAGAAAAGGAGTCGGATTGCTGCTGACCGCCGTTCTGGTTCTTTGCCTAGCCGAAGCGCAAACTTACGCGCAGAAGAAGCGCCGAAGCGAGGGGCGCGGTCGCGAGGGCGGATGGATCGTTCTGTTCGACGGTAAATCGACCGATGCTTGGCGTGGGTATCGCCGCGATTCTTTCCCGACCGGAGGCTGGACCATCGAGAACGGCGCGTTGAAGACGATCGTCGGCGGAGATCGCGTCGATCTGATCACCAAAGAGAAGTTCAAGAACTTCGAGTTCGAGTGCGAATGGAACGTATCGCCCGGAGGTAACTCCGGCATCATCTATCTCGTCTCCGAGACGGAGCCAGATTCGTGGCGTACCGGTCCAGAGATGCAGGTGCTCGATGACGAGCGCCACCGCGATGGACGGAATCCCAAGACTTCGGCAGGCGCGCTTTATGGGTTGATCGCGCCGTCTCCGGACAAAGTCGTGAAGCCCGCTGGCCAGTACAACAAAGCGCGCCTCGTCGTCAAGGACGGGCACGTCGAGCACTGGCTGAACGGCAAAAAGATCGTCGAGTATCAACTCGGAAGCCCCGAATTGCAAAAGCTGATCGCCGAGAGCAAGTTCAAAGATATGCCCAATTTCGCCAAGCAGACCGAAGGTCACATCGTGCTTCAGCATCACGGCGAGGAGGTCCGTTTCCGCAATATTCGCGTCCGAAGGCTGCCATAATGGTTCAGCCAATTCACCTTCCGAGTTCGCTAGGTTAGGCTCAGGGAAGACCGGCGAAAAAGAGGGGTGGCCGAAAAGGCGACCCCTCTTCGTTTCATACAAGCTCGCGCGTGATCAAGCGGGTTTCGCTTCCATCTTTTCCGGGTCCCACAGGTATATGCGTCGCTCGAAATGGGCTGTGTTCGACAGCACGGCTGGACCGGCGGCGCGGAAACCGAAGATGGCGTCCTCGGTGACGGGTTGGCGCGAACGCACTGCGGCGAAGAAGTTCTTGTGATGATCGAAGTGATCGCTGTAACCTTGCGGGGCAGCGTAAACTTCCGTGCTGCGCGCGCTGATCTCTTGCGATAAAGATTCCGGGTACTTGGCGCGGTACTCCTTCAGGAACTGTTCTTGCACCGCTTGCGGGAAGGTGTCGATGGTGTAGCCGGGTTCGCGTAGTTTGGGCGAGCGGGCAAGCGTCACGTTGTTGCCGCCGATGATCAGCGTCCCATCGCTCCCGACGAACCTGAAGCCCTCCTCGCCGCCGCCGCCATCCATGAAGTTCACCTTGAGGTTCAGATTGAAGGCATCGTGAGCGTTGGTCTTCGGGTAGTCGTAAATGCCGAGCATCACGTCCGGCACGTCGCGCCCATCTTTCCAGTAACGCAATCCGCCAGTGGCGAGAATGCGTTCTGGTCCGAGGCTATTGAGCACGTAGTGAATGCCGCTGAAGAGGTGAACGAAGAGGTCGCCCGGAATGCCGGTCCCGTAGTCGCGGTAGTTGCGCCAACGGAAAAGGCGGATCGGTTCGAACGGACGTTTCGGCGCTTTGCCCAAGAAGCGGTCCCAGTCGATGTTCTGCGGTGAAGCATCGGGTGGGATCGTGTATTGCCAAGCGCCAATGGGCGTGTTGCGGTTCCAATAGGCTTCGATGAGCGTGATCGTGCCGATCGCTCCTTGAGCGATCAACTCCTTGGCCTTGCGGTAGATGATCGAAGAGACGCGCTGACTGCCGATCTGACAGATGCGCTTGTTGCGATTCTGCGCTTCGATGATGCGCCGGCCCTCCTCGAGATCGTGAATCATCGGCTTTTCGAGATAGACGTCTTTGCCGGCGTCCATCGCATCGATGGCCATTTGCGCGTGCCAGTGGTCAGGCGTCGCGATGATCACCGCGTCGATGTCCGGGCGCGCTAAGATCTCGCGATAGTCGCGCGTCGTGAAGATCGGGCGCTTGCCGGTCGAGACGGTGGAGGCTCCCGTGCTCATCGAACGCACACTCTGCGTGCTCAGACCGCTCTGGCCCGATCCGAAAACCTCCTGTGCGCGGATCAGACGCCCGTCATAGACATCGGCGACGGCGATCAGCTCGACGCCCGGAACGCGCAACGCCGTTCTCGTGTTCGCCGTCCCCATGCCGCCGATGCCGAGCGTGGCGATCTGTATGCGGTCGTTGGGAGATACTTTGGTCGTCTCGCTCGATTGCTGGGCGTCATCCTCGATGAGAAAGATTTTGGGCGCGCCTGCTGTGACCACCGCTCCGGCGGCAAGGCGCATGAAGTCGCGGCGCGACTGTTTAGACTGCTCCCAAGTCATGAATTTTTTCCTCCAAGCTTAGGGGTTAGAGAATAAAGCCGACTCGTCGCGCAAACGGCCATTCGCGCGACGAAGAACTTCTCGCTCGAAGCGCCGCCCGCACCACGCTGTTGGTTCAATATCTGACCAAAATGGCATACGCGCTCGAATGACACCCTCGATCTCTTTCGCGCGTCGCCGCGCAAATTAGGCACAGGCGGAACTTTGTTCGCATTATAAACAATTCTCGCAATCGTGAACAGGGGGAATTTTTCGGCTTGCCGCTCGCCGCTCATCCAACGTGCGGAAGGGCGAAAAGTTCTTCACCGCAGCGCGCATCTACGCGAAGCCCGCGAATGGTGAAACGGATCTCTCGTGAGCGAACGGCGGGTTCTTATTCTTATGCTTTCAAGTCCAAGCGCGATAAAAGGCGATATCTTGCCACACGGCTGCTGTACGTCGTTCGAGCTGGGCCAGTTCTTCGCCGCTCAGTGTACGTGCGCTACGTGCTGCTTGAATGTTTTCGGCAAGCTGGCGCGGGTTCTCCGCCGCAATGACGCAGGCCGTCACGCCGGGCAGCGACAAAACGTAGCTGATCGCTTCGCCGATGGTGAGCCGTCCGGGGCGTAGGAGCCTGCCGTAGGCTGGAATCTTCATGGCGATCACGCCGACTCGCCGTTCACGCGCCACGGGCAACGCATCTTTGATGAACGGGCGTGGGTGATGCACGTCGGCAGCGTTGAGCGAGATCAAGGTGGCATCGAATGGATAGCGACGCAGACCCTCAGCGATCACATCCGGATCATGGTGTCCAGAGATGCCGCAGAAGCGGATCAGCTTTTGTCTTTTGGCTTCCTCGATCGCTTCGATGGCGCCGCCGCGGCCCATCATCTCGTCCAGTTCTTCTTTGAACGAGACGTGATGCATTTGCCACAAGTCTAAGTGGTCCGTCTTCAAGCGACGCAGCGATCGTTCGAGTTCGCGCCACGCGCCGTCGCGCCTTCGCTGATCCGTTTTGCTTGCGAGGAAGATTTGCGTGCGGTAAGGTGGAAGGACGCGCCCCAACTGCTCTTCGCTCACGCCGTAATTGGCCGCTGTGTCGAAATAGCGCACGCCGAGTTCGAGCGCCGCTTCGACCAGTTCGATCGCCTCGCGCTCGCGTTCAGCCTTGCTAAGCGGCGTTTGTCTCGCGCCACCTAAGCCGAAGATGGGGAGGCGTGCTCCGGTGCGGCCCAAAGCCCGCTCAGGGATGGGAGATGGCTGCAAGTTGTTTTGGGCGAGTGAGTTTTTTTCGGTTCCGGCACATCCGATGCCAGCCAGCGTCGCGCTGCCAGCAGCCAGTTGCTTGATGAAATCTCGTCGCGAAGTCTTGCGCGGCATCGCGTCTCTGCCCCTTAGATTATCCGTCCTGCGCGCTTGCCAGATGGTTCGCCTGTCTTCGCGAAGGTCGCGGCGAAGCAGCTGCGGCGCAATTGCTGACCGACCTAAGCTTGGCAAGATGCTCGCGAGTTGTCAACGTTTTCCGCAGCCGTTGGGAAGAGGCAGCGCTTTTCGATCTTTCGGCATGAAGGCGTGCGGCGCGCAAAGGGGATGCAGCTCCAGCGCTCTTTCGGCGACGGGTGAGGAAGCCCTTTGCGATCGTCAAAGTCCGCGAGGATCGCCGCCTGATCTTGGGTCTTGATCAATGCTCTTCCACCGCGAACACGCAGCGGACCGTGTCGCGGGCGATCAATAATTCCTCATCGGTGGGGATCACGTAGGCGGCTAAACGCGCGCCGTCGCGGCTGATGATCCCTTCTTTGCCATTGGTGTGCGCGAGGTTCTTCTCCTGGTCCAGCTCCAGACCCGTCCAGTCGAGACCGAAGCAAATGCGCGCGCGCACGTCGGGGGCGTTCTCGCCGATGCCTCCGGTGAAGATCACCGCGTCCGCCCCGCCCATGGCGGCGAGGTACGCTCCGATGTACTTGCGTGCGCGGTAGCAGAAGATCTCGATCGCCAAGCGTGCGCGTCGGTCGTCGTGCTCGCGCGCTTCATCGAGCAGCTCGCGCATGTCGTTGGTCAATCCGGAGATGCCGAGCAATCCGGACTGTTTGTTGAGCAGCATCTCCACTTCCTGCGTCGTCAAGCCCTCTTTGGCGGCGAGGAAATCGACGATGGCCGGATCGATGTCGCCCGAGCGCGTGCCCATCACCAGCCCTTCGAGCGGCGTCAAGCCCATGGAGGTATCGATCGATTGCCCGCGCTTGATGGCCGTGGCCGAGCAGCCGTTGCCGAGATGGAGCGTGATGATATCCGTCTGCTCGCGCGTGATGCCGCGCAAAGTGCGGTAGCGGTAGGCGACATAGCGGTGCGACGTGCCGTGAAAACCGTAGCGGCGAATGCGGTGGCGACGATAGAGTTGATACGGGAGCGCGTAGAGATAAGCGTGTTCGGGAAGAGTTTGATGAAAAGCCGTATCGAACACGGCCACTTGCGGCACGCCCGGTCCCAAAGCTTCGCGCGCGGCCATGATGCCGCGGATGTTCGCTGGATTGTGCAAGGGCGCAAGATCGATGCAATCTTCGATGCCGCGCAGCACCTCTTCCGTGATGATGAGCGACCGGGCGAAGCGTTCGCCCCCGTGAACGACGCGATGGCCCACGGCATGGATGTCGGCGATGCTGTGAATTCCGTCGATGTTCGCTTCTGCGGAACAGGACCAACGAAGTATCTGTTCGATGGCGGCGCGATGATCGCGCACGGCTGAAGCGAAGCGTTGAGGCGGGCGCCCTTCAGCTCGAAAGGTGATGATCGCTTCCCCGCCGATCCGTTCGATCATGCCGCGCGCCAGTTTGCGATCAGCGTTGCGTGCGATCAGATCGAGATCGGTGGCGATCAGTTGAAACTTTACGGAAGAGCTTCCGCAATTGAGGACCAATACGTTCATCTTTCACGCTCCGACATCGGGCGGATCGACGCGCAAGCGCGCCGCCGCTGCATCAGCGCGCGCGCGAAGCTCGGCTTCATCCACGGTTAAGACACGTCCATCGCGAAACAGTTCTTGCCCCGCGACCACGGTCAACCTCACATCGCGCGCCGAGGAAGAGAAGACGATGGCCGCATGGACGTCGTGCACGGGCGATTGGTGCGCGCCATCGAGCGCTACGGCGGTGAAGTCCGCTTCTTTGCCTACCTCAAGTGACCCCGTGCGATCTTCGATCCCGAGCGCGCGTGCGCCATCGAGCGTCGCCGCACGCAGCATCTGTTCTGCTGTGACGACCATGCCCTTTTCAGGAAGGTCGAAACGGGCCACCAATGCGGCGAAGCGACACTCTTCGAGAAGGTCGCACGTATTGTTGCTGGCGACCGAATCGGTTCCGAGCCCAACGCAAATGCCACGCTGAAGAAAACTGATGAGCGGCGCGCGACCATGACCGAGCTTGGCGTTGGACTTTGGACAATGTGCGACGCGCGCGCCGAAAGCGGCGATGGCGTCGATGTCCGCATCGTCGACGCGAACGCAGTGGGCCAGCAACGGGCGCGCGGCAAGGAAGCCGAGCCTCGCCAAGTATTGAATGGAAGGGATTCCAGGTGCGCGCCATTGGATGCCCCGGCGTGCGAGGCTTTCGGCAAAAGGACCACGCCCGAAGAGCATGAGATCGGTTTCGGCTTGGGATTCCGCAGCATGCAGCATGAGCGGCATGGCGTGTCGTTGGGCGTATTCCGTCACCAATTCAAGTAGCGGCGCGCTCACCGTATACGGCGCATGCGGCGAAAGGCCGAGGCGCACGCGCTCGGTTTCGAGTTCGCGAAGCTTTGCTGTCTTCTCTTCCATCTTCGTGAACTGTTCGCGCGCCGCTCGAGGGTCGGGCCCGAAAACTTCTTTGAAGACGACAGCGCGTAGTCCAACGTCACGCAACGCGCTCATGCTCGCGTGCGCGACGTCGCTAGCATCGCCGAGGCAGGTGACGCCGGCGCGCGCCGCTTCCACTGCGCCGAGCGTGGCTGAACAGCGAATGTCGTCATCGCGCAGCTTTTCGAGCCGCGCGACCGTGATGCGGCGCAGCCACGAGAAGAAGTCCGTTTCGCACGCTTCAAGCCAGCCGCGCATCAGGGTGAGTTCCGCGTGTGAGTGGACGTTGACGAGTCCCGGCAAAATAGCGGCGTTGCCGAGATCGCGCAGCGTCGCATGCGGGAACCGGCCGATCAGTTGCGCGCGTGCGCCGACGGCAACGATGCGCGTGCCGCGGACGGCGATGGCTCCCTGCTCGATGGCAGGCGATGAAATGGGAAGCACCCAACGTGCAGAATAGATGATCATGGTACGAAAAAAGGGCGTCGCTGGTTTGGCGCGTGTGACTCAGCGTTCAATCTATCTCCTCGCGGCTGGAAGTGCGTGTCTCGGTTCCGAGTTCGTGCAATCTTTCGATCAAGCGGCTGTTGCTGCGAAGCGAAGCGACGACGCTGAAACTGACCTCGTGCGATCCGCCTTTGTCTTCGCGAACGCTGAAATCTTCCAACCGCAGGCCTTCTTCTCCTAACAGGTCCAGCAGGCGGCTGAGCGCCGTGGCCGGTTGGGTCGTCTTGAACTTGTATTCGTAGAGGCGTCGGCGGCGAACGACTGAGCGTTCGAGCGGGCGCAAAAGGACCAACACTCCGATCACGAAACCGGTTGCCAGCGCTGCCGCTGCAAACATGCCGTCACCGATGGCGATGCCCACCGCTGTAACGATGAAGATCGTTGCTGCCGTGGTCAATCCCGTGACCGAGCCGCGCGATTGAAGGATGACGCCCGCGCCGATGAAACCGATGCCCGCGACCACTTGCGCGACCAAACGAGCCGGATCGGTGTAAGGCGCCCCGCCGCTGATGTGGCGCGAAGTGATCATGAAAAGCGTCGCGCCCATGCAGATCAGAACGTTGGTGCGAAGTCCGGCGGGCTTGCGGCTCAGTTCGCGTTCCATGCCGATGGCGCCGCCGCAAATGATGGCCACCAGCAACTTGACGGCTATCGCCGCGATGTCCGAATCGAGAATCATCGCCCTGCATCCTCGCTAGCGGTGTTGACAACAGCGCTCTGTCGCTGACGGACGAGCAGAAACCACAGCGCGCTGCTTGCTATTATCACAATCCCAGCGCTGGAGGCGACCGGACGCATGCCGAAACGGTCAGCCGCGACGCCAGAGACGAGCATCGAACCGAGCATGGCGAGCGTCGTGATGGTTTCGTGGGAAGCGAAGACGCGACCGCCGAAGCGCACATCGGTCGCTTGCATCAGGATGGTCTGTTGCGCCGTCCACCAAATGGCGTAGTTCGCTTCGCGCACGACGAGGACGGCGGCCGCGCTCCACAGGTTCGGCGCCACGCTGAAGGCGACCAATGCCGCTCCGTCCAACGCCAGCGAGCGACCCAAGCGGGTTGTCAACGCGCTTTCGGAGCGCCGCGCGAGGATCGCTCCGAGCACGCCGCCGACGCCCATCGCAACGAAGAGCACGGAGATGCCGAAATCGCTCGGGCGCGAGGTGAGATGCGCTGATTGTCCGAGGTGCGCGCCGAAAACGCTGTAAAGAGCGCGCGCCGCGCCGTTGCCCAAGCCCCAACCAGCGACGACGATCAGGACGGCGAGGAGCAACGGACGAGAGCGCACGTAGCGCAACCCTTCGCGAAAATCTTCCAGCGGGCGCTGCCAAGCGACGATCAGTTCCCGCTCTTGACGCCGCAAAGCCTGCGAGAGCGAAAGTCGGCGGACGATGAGCGCCGAGGCGAGAAACGTCGCAGCATTGAGGACGAAGATGGTCTGGCGTTCGAACACAGCGGCCAGCATGCCGCCGAAGGCCGACCCGATGGCCAAGGTCGCCGCCGTCGTCGAAGCGGAAAGGGCGTTGGCGGCGATCAGTTCTTCGGCATTGTGTGCGAGTTGCGGAATGGAGGCGCGTTTGGCAGCATTGAAGAAGGCGGCGACGGAAAAGAGCGCAGCGCTGACAAGGTAAATGAGCGTGAGCGACCTGAAGTTCGCCGCGAGAACAAAACCCAGCGCCAGCAGAGCGCGCGCCAAATCCGCGGCGATCATCACGCGCTTACGATCTGCGCGATCCACCGTTACCCCGGCAAAAGGGCCGAAGAAGAAGAGCGGTAGGTGGCGTGCGACGGCGTAAGTGGCGATCGCCACGCCTTCGCGGCCCGGTCCGGCTAGTTCGAGTGTGAGCGCAAAAACGGAGATGTTATTCAACCAGTCGCCGATCTCCGAGACGACTTGTGCCGTCCAAAGCCGTCGCAGATCGAGGTTGGCCCGAAGCAGTTGCCGGTAGGTCACCGCCCTTCCTCCGCGGCGGAAGCCTTGCGGCGGCGGTAGCGGTCCATGATGGAGACGACGTAGGCGCGCGTTGTCGGGTAGGTGATGCGCGCGATGAACTCCTCGCCGGTCAGCGGACGCGCGCCCGGCGATGTTCGATTCCATTCGGCGGCACGGCTCGGACCGGCGTTATATGCGGCCAGAACGCGCGGTAGCGGGTCGGGAAGATCGCGATAGTCCTTGCTTATCTTCTCCAAGTACCAGCAGCCGATCTGGATGTTTCTTTCCGGGTCACGCAGAAAGCGGACCGGATCGCGCGCCATTTCGCGCTCGAATTCGCGGATGCCGGTCTCGGCTGCCCATTCGCGTCCGACGGTGGGAGTGACTTGCATCAAACCGACCTCGCCCGCATCGCCGATCTGCCACGGGCGGAAATAGGTCTCTTCGTAGATGATGCTCCACACGAGGTCGGGATCGAGGCCGTAGATCGCCGCTTGTTTGGCGATGATCGCGTCGAAGCGGTGCGTCCAGTAGCGTTCGAAGGCGAAGAGCGCAATGGCGCACGAAATGGCGATGAAGATGGCGACGAGAATCGGGCGTCTCATGACGGAGCATGAACGATCTTTCGGCGCGTCACGCGATCTCAGTTGCGTCGGCGCAAAGCTTGCCAGAAGAGTGCTGGCGAGCACGCCCAATCGACGCCTTCATAACGCGAAAGCAAGGTACGGCGGTCGAGCACGTGCCCTTGCAACCAGACGTCCGCTTCGAGCCACGCGCCGACTTCGAGCGTTCCACGCAGCGAGCGATGGTTGACGAGAGCTTCCAGGCGGAGTTGTTCGAGGTCGAGATGAACCCAATAGAGTTGACGGCCGGAAAGCGGGTTGCGCAGTTCGCGGAAGGCGAGCACCTTGCCGCACAAGCTCCAATCGTTTTCGTAGATGGCGCGCTCCGGCGCGTGCTCTTCGAGTTGTTGCCAGTACGCTGCACCACGCGCGCGCACGCGCGCGCGATAGGCCAACCCGCAGAGTCCGACGTAGAGCGTCTCGACGCGGAACTCATCGAGGCCGACTTCGGTGAAGTTCTGTAACTCAAAGAGAACTTGCACATCGGTTTCGCTCACATACCCGTGGACCAGCGCCTCGCCTTCTTCAGCGTATTCGGTAAGCGCCCATGGCCGGATCGAATGCGCGTAGCGCGCGCGAAAGCCCGGACGGCAATCGGCGTAGAAGATTTCGCCATCGCCCGATTCGTAGAGCATCGTCCAAACTTCTAGACCTTCGCCGAGTTTCCAGCAACGCCCGTGAAGCACAGCGCCGCGTCGTTGTAAGCAGGTCGGTTCGCCTTGATCGCCGGCGCGTTCGACGAGCAGATTGAAGTCTTTTCTGCTTGGCAATTCCAATCCGATGGCTCTAAACGTCGCGTCCATACAGAAACATCATCACCACGCGTCACTGATTGATCCCAAGCCGTTGAAGGCTGTGCGCCTGAGCAGCGCGCTTCTTACTTTACTTCAATTCCGTTGCCGAATGGAAATCGAATCGAGCGTTCAAAGATTCAACGTTTGGATAGCAGATGGTGATCGAATCGCGCTTGATCTCGCGCAACGCTCAAGCGCGCCGACATGCGATGAAGATGCCAGCAAATGAAAATTGAAGCGAGCGCTTGGTCTTGCGCACGACGCTTTCGCTTTTCAACCTCCTCTTCGATCAGAACGCGCATCGGAAAGGGCGCGTTCTTCGCCGCCAGTTGCTTGCAAGAAAGTTTCAGCGCCTTTCGCTCTTCAATCGAGCGCGTCGCAAAAAATCTCGGACCGATGCCTCGTCATGAGCGCAAACTCGACGGACTGAAGGCGGCAAGACCGGCGAGGAGAGATGCTTCAAAGACGCGATCGGACCTTGAGTCGCCTCAAACTCCGTAAAGACCGCTACGTAGTCGAGACGGCACTTCGCTGCGGTCGGGTCTCGATTCGTCTCAAGCATAGAGAACGATCTACACCGCGCATATGCGCTGCGATCAGGTTCCGATTCGTCTCAAACCGCGCGCTGAGCCGAGCGACCATCGGCTCAGCGGATCATCGCGTTGCGCTCATTGTTGGGGACAACGGTTCGGCGGTGCAAGTGAGGTTTAAAGGTTGGTCGCGCGGCGCGGATGTCCCTCGTCCTTATCAGCACGTGGTGCACGCACGCGAAAGCCGCGGATGATCCGCTCCGGTCCATACGATGGCGGTTGCCCGGAGCGGATCATCTGCGCGAAGAGTTCGACGTCGTAATCAGCTTCGCGCGACATCTCTTCGCGGATGCGATGGAGTACCTCAAGGAATTTCGGTTTTCGGTACATCGCGCTTCAAATCGCCGCTCGCCAATCACCTTCGGTCGCTTCCGAGACGAGAAACTCAGGGGTCACGATCATCGGGACGAAGAACCCGGCGGTTGTGTTGAACAGACGGATGCGCGCTTGTCGGCGCACGTTGGCCAGATGCCCGAAGTTCCACGTCACGAGATAGTCTATCTTGTGATAGGAGGCGAAGGCAACGTGCATCGCATCGGCGATGTACTTTCGATGGAAAATGGCCCGCGAGACGTAACCATCGGCGAGGATGGCGATCTCGTCTGTCAGTTCGAGTTGTTCGAGCGGTTCAACGAGCTTCAGGTAGGCCGTGCGGTGGGGTTCAGGTACGCGCTCGAGTTCGCGCACCACCAGCGGCGAGATCACGGCGCGATACTCGCTCATCTCGTGCTCCCACCAGCGGATCGTCAAATCGCGCCGAAAAGGCTCGCCGTTATCGAGGTAGGCTCCGATCACCGACGTTTCGAGGTATATGCTCTGCTTCATGGTTTGGTCGAAGATTCGCGCTTGGCTTCGTTGATCGGTCGCGCATCAAACGGTTCGAGCAGCACCGCCGGACGGCGGAAGTCGAGATAGACGCGAAAATGGCGCAGAACGTTGCCGCCGATAATGCCGGTTTGTTCAAATCCAGCGGTTTCGTTGATGGCGCGCATGTCGAGCACCACGGCTGGCACGTTCGGGCGAGCATGGGCACCTAGTTGCATGCGCGGCAGCAGGAGCAACTGGACGTTTTCGGCGACGCCCGCTGCGCCGTAAACGGTCATGCGCATCTTCTGCGCGTAGCGTTCCATCTCTTCGCGCGCGGCCAGTTCATCGGAGACGACCGAGATGCTCGCGCCAGTGTCGATGATGAAGTTGAGCGGTTTATCGACGCCGTCGATCTTCACCTGTCCGCTCCAGAATCCGCTCGAGGTCGTACGGATGGGTATTTCGGTGCGTGTCGGTGGCGCAAGGTTCGTTGCCTCTTCCAGTCGTTGATCTTCGCGCTGCAAGTGCAGTTCGCGGGCCGCATAATCGATCGTCGTCAAAAACTTCGACATCACCGATAGGCCGATGTAACCGTCGATCTTCTCCTGATCGTTGTAGAAACGACGGATGTATGTCGGCACGTTCTCCACGCGCGCCTGGCCGATTTCGACCGATTGGAGAAAGCCGTAAACGATCTCGAAACGCCCGCCGCCGCCGACGGCACGCGCCATGCCGCCGCGCGCCACCGGGCGGATGCCGAGTCGCGCTGCCGTCACGTCAGACAGCACGCACATGCCCGATCCCGTATCGAGCACGAAACGCAGCGGCTCCGGTCGATTGTTGACGCGCACTTCGATCACCGGACGATTGTTGATCAATTCAAAGGGAACGACGACACGAGCTGGACCGCTCGCCTGATAGAGCGGGCGTTGCGTGCCGAGAAAGCGCAGAAAATCGATCAGTCCGCGAATGCGCGCGCGCCGGTCTTCATCCGTGCGCGGCGCGATGCGCAGGAAGCGTTCATAGGCATCGGCCGCTTCCGCGTAACGTTCGGCGCGCGCTGCCGCCTGCGCCAGACTAAAGATGAAATCGGCATCGCGCGGCGCGAGAAAGACGGCGCGCCGCAAACGTTGCAAGCTCGATTGCGGACGGTTCTCGTAAAAATCGAGCATCGCCAAGCCGGCGACGGCCATCGGGTCGTTTTCGTTGAGCGAGAAGGCGTTGTGCAGCGCTTCGCCGGAGCGCGCGAAGTCTCCCGCGCCGAGCAGCGCCCACCCGAGCAGCGCCCAAGCGCGCGAAGAGGTCGGATCGTTGCGCGCAACGTGAAGCGCTTGTTCGAACGCCTCTTGCAACTTGCGTTGCTTGAGCAGCGCAAAGCTCAACCCGAGTCGTGCGGACGCGCTCGATGAGTCGCGCGCGACGAGTTCGCGATAGAGTTTTTCGGCAGTGGCGTAGTCGCCGTCGTTGATCGCCCGTTCGGCGCGTTTACGCCGATCATCGGCCAAGGCGACCGTTCCGAGCAGCGAGCACAAGAGGGCACAGACGATGATGGCGGCCACACTGCGGGCCGCCAGCGGGTCACGGCGATCTCGGCAAGGACGAATGGTCAACATCTTGCGTCCCTCACTTCAGGACTTCGCCCGTCTTCATGGACCAGAGAACCAGATCGAGTTCATCGAAGTCGATTCCGATGTCGTCGGCAAAGCGCCGCAGTGCATCTTCGATCGTCAAATAACGTGCGCGAGTCGTTGGCGGCGTCGCCGTCTCGATGCATCCGAGTTCGGCGAGACTGCGCAGGATGTGTTTATCCAAAATGGCGTAGCCGCGAAACCCTATGTTGCGTAAGAAGTGGCTCGCTTCCTTGTAGCCCAACCCCTTGATGGCGCGGTCGCGCGCGAGCCAATCGCGTCGCGCTTCGGCTTCAGCGAAGGCCGACAACCTTTCGCGCAGACGCAATCCGCAAAGACGTTGCAGATGGTCGCGCGTTTCGACGATGTAGCGGGCGCGCTCGCGTGGATAGCGATGCACGCCGCGCAAAGCTTCGGCGATCTGCTGTTGCGTCCCCTTGAGAAGAAGCGGGCGCACAGCCTCGATGGACCGCAGCCCCATGCGCGCCGAGGCACCGGCTGTGAAGATGCAAAAGACCAACTCCTCCCACAACCGCGCCTCAGATCCATGTCGCCAGACGGCTTCGAATTCCGCCAGCCGCGCGCGTATTTCGTCACCGCGCGCGCGATGGACCTCGCGCACCAGCTCCACCGTCACATGTGGCGCTTTCTTCGTCGGTCGCACGATGTGTCAAACGAGCGGCTCTTTCGCGTGAGTCGCTCCCTGCAATTCGGATTGTATGAGCCTGTTCCGGTCATTGTCAACGCGCTTTATGAGTAGATAAACGGCCTCTTCCCGCACGAAGATGGGGCTGAAGAGCGCCATTTTCGCCACCGATATGATGACGCCGAGACGAGCGATGGCGAATGGTCCTCTCCGTCCAACCGCACCCGTTCATGTTGTGCGATTTAAGCGAACCAGCCATTGACCTCAAAGATCCGCGCTTTTAATTTACGAAGGGGCGTCGCCTGCACGACATCCCCGACGCTGTGTGTAGCATCGAAGAAGCGCCAAAGGAGGTGGTGAGAGTGGGGCGAAGACTTGCGGCATGGATCGAAAGCGGCTTGCTTATGCTGCTCGGAGCGATCGGCGCGTCGGCGCAGACCTCTGTCATGACGGCGCCGACGGCGCTTCCGGCCCCTTCGCTCGCCACGCCAGCGATGATCGCGCCAGCGCAGCCGCCAATGAGCGCACTGCTCGAGATCGAACCGCAGCTCGTCGGTCAAAGCGTGCTGGTTGAAGACTTAAACGGACAAGTCGTCTTCGAACACGATGCGGATCGGCTCTTCAATCCGGCTTCAGCCATCAAACTCGCCACAGCGCTCGCCGCGCTCGACGCTTACGGGCCGCAGCATCGTTTCGTTACCGTCGTGTGGACCGATGGTGTCCTCGATCCGCAGACCGGAACCATCGCTGGAGACCTGATCATTTCGGGGCGCGATCCTTCCTTCTACTACGAGCACGCGATGCTCATCGCTTACGAGTTGAATCGTTTGGGCGTACGGCAAGTCACCGGCGATCTCGTCGTCGCGCCGAGGTTCACGATGAACTTCGATCCTTCGACCTTCCGCTCCGGACGCAAGTTCCGCGAGACGCTTGATGCCGCGCGACGGCCAGCAACGGCGACGCGCGCATGGCGTGAGGCGCGTCTTGCGCTTGGCGACGCCAAAGGAGCACAGACGACGCCCAACGTCGCCGTCGCCGGAGAAGTCAGAGTCGATTCCGTCCCTGCTGGTGCACGCCCGCTGCTGACACACCGTTCGAGCGCGTTGGTCGATGTGTTGAAAGTGTTGCTTTGCTACTCGAACAACTTCATGGCTGAGCGTTTGGGCGACATGCTCGGCGGCGTGGCGGGCTTGTCACGCTATTTGATCGCCAAAGTCGGCTTGGATCCGCACCAACTCAAGCTCGCTTCGACGAGCGGTCTCGGCATCAATCGTTTGAGCGCGCGCGCGATGATGAAAATATATCGCGCATTGCTCGCCAAATTAGCCGAATACAAGCTCTCGCCAGTTGACATCATGCCGGTCGCTGGCATCGATCCGGGAACGTTGCAGAAACGCTACGCCGCGAGTCCGAGCCGCGGAAGCGTCATCGCCAAGACGGGGACGCTGCCGCGCAGTGATGGCGGCGTGAGCGCGCTGGTGGGCGAGTTGCGCGCGGCGAACGGCGAGACCCTCCTTTTCGTCATCTTCAACCAGCGCGGTAGCGTCGCACGCTTCCGTCACTTACAGGACCGTTTGGTCGCCGCGCTGCAGCAGCTTCACGGAGGGCCAGCGCCCTTCGAGTATGCGCCGCGCGCGCTCGCCATGAAGTTGGCGCAAACGGAACTGGATGCGTCGCTTGCCAACACGGCTAGCGACGAGTACGAACCAGCGGATAATCGATTCGATCAATAGAAACCTGCACAGCTCATGTCGCGGCGATTGAACGTGTTTGAGGTAACCGTAGCAGCGCGCGTGTGCGATTTGATCGTTGCGCAGCCAAAGTCGCGGCGATCGAGCGTGGCTCAGTAGGTTAAAAGGGCCTTCCCGATCTCAACGACAGAAGCAGCGCGTTGGCTTGGATCGAAACGATCGATCTGAAAGACAATGTCGCTTCTTCAGGGGGCTTGCGTCTTTAGATCAGGCGGCGCGTCGTCTGCTTGGTGGCTGCACCGAGCGTTTCGCCTCGCCACCAACGTGCAGCCAATTCAGCCAACGGAGTAGGTCCTCGCGGATCGCTGCGCTGAGCGTTTCACTGCTGATGCGCAGCGCCGTCATTGTTTCGAAACGAGCAAGAAAGCGACGCGCCCCGGCGGCCTGAGACGCCGGAGCGCGTCTGGCGCCACCCCTACTTTCCGTAGGGCGAGACGCCTTCTGCTTCCACGGATCGACGACCTACTTGGAATCGCCCGCCGTAACCTCTGCGTGCGACTCCCTCATGCACCTTGGCAAATGGCGCGCCACACGCTCTGTGTTTTGAAGGAACGGGCTTCTGGCGCAAGATACACCTCGCCATGAAACGCGACGGCGTCTTTGGACGGCACCTTTCTGTTACCGAAGGTGACAAACTGAGAAGAGCCGTTCATCGATGCAGATAACGCGTGCCGCGCGATCAATGAAATTGAAATGTACTGAAAGCGACAAATCGGAAGGAACCGCTCTCCGCATCAGGGAGCATTCGGATCAGCGGCGATTTTGCTCGAGAAGCGGCAGTCTATCGCGAACGAAAAAGCGAAGGTGCCCTTCGTCGTAAGCTGCGCGTACCAACCTTTCGGGCACGGCTTGGAGGGATGAATGGAAAGAGTCAAGAATGCTTTTCGTCGTTGGCAGCAGAAGCCCGTTCGTTTCGCGCAAGTAGTTCGCGGGGATCATCAGCGATCATCTCGTCGCCATCATTCAGCGGAGATTCGTCCGTCGTGTGCAAAAAGGTGGGGAAAGAGAAGTGGGGAAATCTGTGCACCGCCAGTGCTCCGACGACATCGTCGAAAGAGGAAGGAGTTAGCAGCAGGGAAATTCTCCTTTTGAAAGAGGGGAGAAGTTAGAAGCAGGGAAATTCCTCTTTTACCTTTTGCCTTTTGATCTTTTCGACCTGA
>NZ_PSLQ01000116.1:0-3666 GCF_040289685.1 Pyrinomonas sp. | reverse complement strand
CGAAGCTAAACTGACGTCGGGCAGTAAGATAGAGCTTGTCGCATGAGTTTTTACTAGAACTTGCGTGGAGGCGCTTCGGCTGCTGGCGGATCGGTCGCGACGCACTAGCTGAGGCCACAGCTTGAGCGGCGCTGGTGCTTTCTGGGGAAGGTGCGGCAGACAAAGCGTCGCAGCGGTCGCGCGTCGGAGCGGGCTTCGGCTGGCAGCGCCACCTCGTCTGCTTTTGCCTGCGATAGCCGATGTTGATGTCTCATCATAAGCTCCCGACGAACCGTTTGTTGGTGCCTCTTGACCGCCGAAGAAGCGAACGTAGGTATATCTGCCGAAGTTTTGCCGCGCTCGCCGATCTGGTTTCCCTCTAGAACTGCTGTCATTCGTGTGTACGCAAGAGCGAACCAATGCTTATTCGTAAGATCAGACCTTCATCGGCTCGGTTTCTAGGGTGATGATCACGCTTCGCTCGAAGACAGAAGACGGGGAATTTTTCTTCTGGATGGAGGCGAGCCTCTTGCTGCCAACTGAAGACTTTTCCGTCGGGTAGATGCCGAAGCGTATGGTCCTCGAAGCGGTGGCCTTGCAAGCGGCCAGCCAAAAATTTTTTCCGTCGGAGAGGAAACATTTTTCTCAAACCGCCGATAATAATTTATAGAGAAAAATTAAAAATCCATGGGTCTGGCATGACGACCCTTGGACCGAGTTCAAAAAGCTTTCTCGGGAGGAGAGACGATGTGCACCAATTTCATTTCAACTAACTACTTGGCCAGCTTGAAGTTCGCCCCTTCTGTGAAGATCGCGTGGACTTGCGTCTGCTGGACTTCATCGACGCGGCGAGCGAACTGGCGCAAGCCTTCGGCAACTTTGCGGAGAAACTTGCGGCGTTGGTCGGAACCGAGATCGGCACATATGCCTTGACGCAACCAGCCCCAGTGAGCGCTCCGATGCCGAGCGATGCTCACCATCCAGCCGGCAGTTTAAAGACCGAAGGCAATGCCATACTGACGCCCGGCGGGTACAAGATCGAGATGATCGGGCAGTACGAGTGGAAGATCACGGGGCCGGACGGGAAATGGACGCGCATCTGGGGCGACCCGCACGTCGACGAGGGCGATCGCGACGGGGCGACCGATTGGGACTTCAAGCGCGACTCGATCTTCATGTTGCCTGACGGCACGCAGATCAACGTGACCACCGTGCCAGGCGGCGTGCCGGGCATGACCGTTACAGGCCAGTTGGAGATCATCAACGGCGTGGACCGCGTGGTCGTGACGGATATCGACAAGGGGGTGGGCCGGATCGGCACGATCACGCAAGATGGTCACCTGTACCGCGATCGGTTCAAAGGCGACATCTTTCGCATGGGGCGCGAGTCGGATGACTGGTCGTTCGAGGGGCGCGAGATCGTCGGCAGCGAGAACGGCGGCGAGTCCTTCAAGCTCGGCGGCGAACTCTATTCTGGCGATCTTTACTTCAAGATGGCCTACGAAGACGGAAGGGAGTTCGTCAACTCGTTGATGACGAGCTTCTTCGGATCGTGGCAAGAGAGTTGGCGGCCGCTGAGCGGCAGTTTCAACCCATACTACGACGCTAACAGCAGCTATGCGGATCGTGAGAAGCCATACGATCGACGAAAGCACATGGAGACTTTGGCTGAGGCGTTTCGAGCGTTGGCCGAGATGTTGACGGCTTTCGGACGCGTTCTGCGTTTGACCGAGCAGCTTTCGGCCTATCGTTCTTACGCTCAGCACGTCTGAGCTGGGCTTTCGTCGTCGCATCGTTCGACCGCACCGAAAGGAGGCTTCGGTGTGGTCGAACGGTGATTGGTCAGCGATTCAGCGCAGAGGATCGCGAGCAAACCGAGGAGGCGACAATGAGAGCAGACCCAAGCGAGAGCGGAAAGGTGGAAGTCGCTCCTGAATTTGCTGAGAGGCTGGCGCGCGGCGAGATCACGTTGGCCGATCTGATCGGCATGAGCAAAGAGAGGCAGTACGAAATAGCCAAGGTCGGCTATCAGTTGATGAACAGCGGGAAGCTGGATGAAGCGCGGGCGATCTATCGTGGGTTGGTTGCCGCCGACCCTTTTGACAGCGTCTTTCATTGTCATCTGGGAGCGATTCAGCTTCGACTCGGCGAGATCGAAGCTGCGATCAAAGAGTTCACTTCAGCGCTGCAATTGAACTCCAAAAATGTGGAGGCGCTGGCCGGTCGCGGCGAAGCCAATTTAAATCGCGGGCAATTGGCCGAAGCGATCTCAGATCTTCGCGCTGCCGTAGAACTCGATCCGCGAGGCGAAAGACCTGCGACCCTGCGCGCGCGGGCGCTTCTTTTGGCATTGCGCGAAGCGGCACAGCGGGCGCCACAAACGAGAGCGGACGAGGCGCAAAAGTGACGGCTTCCGAATTGGGCAAAAGAGGCGCGTGGTTTCACGGCGCACGGTTGCGGGGGCGTGCCTCTTTGCGAGACCTGAAGTAATGCGATGCGGCTTTCGTGCGCCTTTTGAGTCATTCACGCAGGATGGCCGAACGTGTACGGGGGACCGAATCATTTTGCGGCAGAGTGTTTTTTATTTTTGACTAAACGGGGAGGTGGAGAATCATGTCGAACAGTTTTCCCATTGGAAGAACGGGAATCAATCCGTTGACTAATTGGCTCGAAGACGAGCCCGAAGCGCAAAGCCAAGCTCCGTCGGCCTTGCCCGAACTACCAATAACTGATGCTGACGCAGCGCGCAAGCGCGAACTCGATTGGATGGCCGCCATGCGACGCGCGCAGGTGGAAGAGAAGTGGCGGCAAATGGAGCGAGCGAACGGCACACGCCCGACGCAGCACGTTAGCGGATCTTCGGGCGGGTATCGCGTGAGCGTCGAGTGGACCACCGCTGAACTGGGCTTGCGTGGCACGCGTCCGGCGCGAGTGGTTGTCAGCGAAGAGGCGATCGAACGCAAGGTGCTCGCCGCGCTCGGCTTCGACATCAACAACCCGGCGACGGTGCGAAAACTCCAAGAGCTTTTGCGCACGGACAAGTCGCCGCTGAGCGTGATCCACCTGAAAGACGCTGCGACCGGGCGACCCTTGGCCGACTGCGTTGCCGTGCGCACCGAGCGGGGGACTTACCGTCTCGAGCTGATGGTCGAAAAGGAGTTGTGGGACGATTTAAAGCTGCGAGCGGGGGAGACTCGGACGCAGATTAAACCGAGCGGGAGCGCCATCTCGATCAAATCCGGTGGACCGAGCACGTCCGCTGCCGCGCCGATCGGCTCGCAAGCCGCAACTTCACCTGCCATTGAACCAACTTCGGAGCGAAGCTCCGAGCCTGAAATGCATGAGACCAAGCCTGCAAGCGCCGAGCCGAAGATGAGCGAGGAAGAGCGGCAACGCTTGCGCGAGGAAGGGTTAGATATCGCGCAAGCGATTTTGGACTTAGTCGGAATATTCGATCCAACAGGCGCCGCCGACGGAGTGAACTTCTGGATCTCAGTCGCACGCGGCAACTACTTCGATGCGGCCGTGTCGGCAATGGGGCTGGTGCCCTATATAGGTGACCTATGCAAATCGATAAGATTGAAAAAGTTCTCGATAGCGTTAGGAAAGCTGCAGGAGTACGAAAAGCAACCAGAAAAGATGGAGAAGCTGATCGATGCAGCACCAGAATTGAAGAGCGCGCTAGAT